>CAZDXU010000116.1:0-4772 GCA_964509585.1 uncultured Actinomycetota bacterium
GTAAGGTCCCCGGGCAAAGACTATGATGAGTTTATAATGCGCGCCAAACAATACGGTACACAGTACATAAGGGGCAAGGTCTCCAAGATCTATAAAAAAGGCGATAAATTGATCATCAGGGGTTCTGACACAATACTGGGTGAAGCTATTGAAATGGAAGCCGACCTGGTGGTTATGGCATCCGCCATGATCCCGGCGCATGGTTCCAGGAAGCTGGCCGAGGTTTTAAATATCTCCACCGGGCCTTTTGGCTTCTATACTGAAAGCCATCCAAAACTGCGGCCTGTTGAGACAAATACCTCAGGGATCTTTCTGGCGGGCGCCTGCCAGTCTCCCAAAGATATACCGGCAAGCGTGGCGCAGGGAAGCGCTGCAGCAGCAAAGGTGCTGGCGCTTTTTTCCAAGGACAAACTGGCAACCGACCCCATCGTGGCAAAGGTAGACCAGTCCAGGTGCGTGGGCTGCAATAAGTGTATTATGGTATGTCCTTTTAGCGCCATAGAGGAAGTCGACCTTAGAGGCAAGAATGTGGCGCAGGTGATAGAGTCAGTATGCAAGGGCTGCGGACTTTGCGAAGCCACATGCCCCATCGATGCAATATCGCTCAATTTCTTTACTGATGAGATGATACTGCAGGAACTAGACTCTATAATTTATTAAAAGAAAATAAATAAGATCGAAGTTTAAAAAGATGAGCGAAACTGTAAAAAATACAATTGAAGAAGGAAGCGGGACCGGTCCGGACAACAATAAGGATAAGAAAAGAGATGTCAAGATCGTCGCCTTCCTCTGCAACTGGTGTTCATATGCCGGCGCTGATGCAGCAGGCACATCAAGATTAAGACAGCCGGAGAATATAAGGATAATAAGGCTTCCCTGCAGCGGAAGAGTCAATCCGCTATTTATAATCAAAGCATTCAACCAGGGGGCAGACGGTGTCCTGGTATCCGGATGCCATCCCAATGACTGCCATTACAGCGAGGGGAATTTTTATGCCCGCAGGAGGCTGGAGTTTTTAAAAGAGTACCTTCCCTTTATAGGGATAGACAAGAGGAGATTTGCTTACCAGTGGGTCTCTGCCTCTGAAGCCCAGAAATGGCAGAATGTGGTAATAAACTTTGTCAAAAGAATAGAAGATGTGCAGGCCAAATGACTATTGAAAACAAATTGAAGGAAAAGATCGATGAGATGATGGGCGATCTTGAATTGCTTGTGGGTTATTCCTCGAGCGCCCTGCCCCTGAAGGTAAACCCGGCTTTTATTGAAAAAAGAGAAGACATTGACAGTTTGATATTCAATAAACTGTGCATCAACAATCTGGCATCATATATTTATGATCTTTCAAAGTCAGTAAAGGGCACAATAGGTATTGTCCTTAAGCCATGCGATACAAGATCGATAATACAGTTAGCGTCTGAAGAATTGATCGACCTTAAAAAAATAAAAATGGTCGTCCCCGGATGCAGCGGAGTGCTTGACTATAAGAAGATACAGAAGCATACCGGCGGAGAAAAGATCATCTCCTTCAAGCTGGAGGGAGAGAGCCTGACCATAGAGACTATCAGCCAAAAGCACGAGCTTAAAGCCGGCGATTTCTATGCAGATAAATGCTACTGGTGCCAGGTCCATGACAATCCGGCCCACTTCGATGAATTCATTGAAAATGACCAGAAGCTTGATATAGAGCCCAGGGAAAAATATGCCGACATAGATGCAATCGAAGGCAAAAGCATTGATGAGATCATGCAGTACTGGGATGAGCAGTTCTCAAATTGTATCAGGTGCTATGCATGCAGGAATATATGCCCCCTTGAGATATGCAGGGACAGGTGTATAACAAACCTGGATGAACCTTACTGGCAGTCACAGAGAATAAACACTGAAGAGGGCAAGTTTTTCCAGCTGATAAGGGTCTTACATCTTGCAGGAAGGTGCACTGAATGCGGGGAATGCGAAAGAGCGTGCCCCAGTGATATCCCCCTTTCAAAGCTGATGAAAAAGTCTGCGCAGATCACTGAAAGGCTGTTTGAATATAAAACCGGGGAGGAACCGGATAAAAAACCACCTTTTCTTACTTTTAAAGATGTAGAGAAAAATATCAAAGAGGAAAATCTTTCATGAGAGTACTTGAATATATCAGTAAAGAAAACACAAAAAACTGGCTTGAAAAACTTGATGCTAAAAATGATGTGTTTCTGCCGGTACAGGACCTTCAGGACGCAAGGATCGGGTTTTTGGATTATAAGGAGTTTAAAAAACTGGTCCAGCAGTCAAAAGACAGTCCAGAAAAAAGATATGTTATCAATCACAGGGAAAAAACAGCATTAAGCCCCAAGTATATATTTTTTCCTGAAACCGAAAAATTATTTGATTTTGAATATCTAAAGGATATTGAAAACCCGGAAAAAGTAGACCTGAGACTGGGGGCTGCTGAGAAAACAGATAGCAGGGACCGTATTATCCTATTTGGATTAAAACCCTGCGATGCTGAAGGTATTTCGAGGCTGGACAGGGTTTTTGGAGAGGGAGATAAGAAAGATAATTATTATATGGAAAAAAGAAAAAACAGCCTCCTCATATCGATCGGCTGCAGCATCCCCTTTCCGGACTGTTTCTGCACCCTTGTCGGGGGAAGTCCCTTTAATTTTAAAAATGCAGACATAGGGATGATAGAAGTAAACGGTGGTTATGCCATAGTAAAAATAAGCGATGATGCAAAAGACCTGATAAGCGAAAACCGGGAGTATTTCGAAAAAGATATAGATAAGACAGCAATTGAAGAAGAGATAGAGAAAATTATAAAGTCTTCTACGGAAAAGATCGAGCCGTACTGGGAAGACATCCCCCAGGAGGAGATCTCAAAAATAATGGATAATTCCATAGAAACCGGCATATGGGACCTTATCACAAAGAAATGCATAAGCTGCGGGGCCTGCACATATGTATGCCCTACATGCTATTGTTTTAATATAAGGGATGAACAGAAAGGCCTGCAGGGCCAGCGCTACAGGAGCTGGGACTATTGCATGAACAGCTATTATACTCTTGAGGCAAGCGGGCATAATCCCAGGCCGGATAAGAGTTTAAGGTACAGGAATAAAGTAAACTGCAAATATAACTATAATATTAAAAGACACGGTCATATATACTGTGTAGGCTGCGGAAGATGCATAGAAGTCTGCCCGGTTTCAATGGATATCAGGGAAGCTGTAAAGACTGTAATAGACAACAGGCAATAGGTGCCAGGTTGATTATCATTAATAATATATTTATTTAAAAGAAGAGATGGAACAGGAAAATAGAGATTTGAAAGATGAAAATTCTTATTTACCGGAAATAGCAACAGTTAAGAAAATAATAAGGGAGACCCCGGCAATCGTATCACTGCAGCTGGTCATAGATGACCAAGAAAAAAGGAATAATTTTAGTTTCGAACCCGGCCAGGTGGGACAGCTGTCGGTTTTCGGCTTCGGGGAATCCACTTTTGTTATTAATTCATCGCCTTCAAATAAAGATCACCTGCAGTTTTCTATAATGAAAGCAGGCGTGAACACCACTGCCCTGCATAACCTGACAGAAGGTGAAAAAGTGGGTTTAAGGGCTCCTCTGGGAAACTGGTTCCCTTACCAAAAAATGGAGGGCAAGAATATTATATTTATTGGCGGCGGCATCGGCCTGGCGCCATTGAGGCCCCTTATCATGTATATGCTGGAGAATAAGGATAAATATAAAGACCTGACACTGCTGGCAGCAGCAAAGACCCCTGATGATTTTTGTTTCGCAACCGATATAGAGACCTGGGAAAAATCCAAAGAGATGAAAGTTGTCATGACCATAGACACAGCCTGCGATATGTGGGGAAAAGAAGTCGGTCTCTGCCCCAATGTACTTGAGTCGATGAAACCTTCGCCCCAAAATACCATTGCCATAACATGCGGACCGCCCATAATGATCAAATATACTCTTGAAGTATTGCTAAAACTGGGCTTCGAGGAAGACATGATCTACACAACTCTTGAAAGAAGGATGAAATGCGGCATCGGCAAATGCGGCAGGTGCAATATCGGTGAGAAGTTTGTATGTGTCGACGGCCCCGTATTCTCATTAAAAGAGCTTAACCAGATACCCGAACCATTCATGTAGGAAGTCCATAACAAAAATTGTCTTCCGGATAAGATCCTGCACAGCTTCCTTATTTTTGTGTCCCGGCGCTTTTAAGTCTTTTAGCCCTGAAATGATTTATAAGCATTTTCCTGGCCTCAAGGATCACATATAAAGAAAATGACACTGCAACTATCTTGAGCCAATCGACAAACCCCAGAGGAATTGTTTTAAACGCCAGGCCTAAAGGTGTATAAAGCACCAGGATCTGCAGAAGCACCGTTATAATTACCGAACCTATAAGATATTTGCTGTTTTTGAGTTCGATCCGGAATTTCCTTGCCCTGTATGTAAGGACATTAAACAATTGGAACATCACCAGGGTGGTAAAAGCTACCGAGTTTGCCTTCATGCTGTCTAGGCCGTAATGATAAAACAAAAACAGCGTACCCGCCATCATCACAGCACCTACAATAATAATATTTTCAGTGACATCCCGGGATATTATTTTCTCATCCCGTTTCCTTGGAGGCCTTTTCATCAGTTCCTTGCTGTGGGGATCCATGCCCAGGGCAAGCCCGGGCAGGCCGTCGGTAAGAAGGTTTACCCATAGTATCTGTATGGCTATAAGCGGCAGGGGCCATCCGATGATTATGGCCATAAATATGACC
>CAZDXU010000117.1:0-27401 GCA_964509585.1 uncultured Actinomycetota bacterium
GATGATTTTATTAACATTTTTATCGATAATATTGATCTGGTTGCATGTTTCAAGTTTAAGATTTATGATAAGGGCCAGGGGAAAAGGGGTGCTGGCCGAGGATGCAGCAAAGCTGGAGGAGAGCATGCCGGATCTGGGAACAGGCGGCCAGCCGGCTGGCGGGCCAGTGATGATGTCCCTGGGAGTCATAATAGTGCTGAACCTGGCCGAGATCGGTTATTTTGTTTATTGCGTATACCTTTTCAATGACAATATAGTAGTCCTGGGGAGCTCGATACTGGTGGGGTATTCAATTTATTCAATGGCAAGGTTTTTGCCAAAGATAAAGAGATTCATGAAACAGCCGGTAAAACTCCTTATGGAACGTACGGAAGGTTATGAGAATGTACTGAATATTATAATGGCTTCCGTAGAGATAATTTTCTGTTTGTATATACTGTACAGAATATTTTTTACACTTTAAAAGGATGATATGATGAAGAATAGAAGATGGGCCATGATCCTGTTATGCATATTTCTGGCAGCTGTCCCGGCATTTACCAGTTCCTGTATCATCTCCGGCCTTTTTAGTTCGGGGGATACTTCAGGCATAAATATAGAAGAAGTAGAAGGCAGGGATACCGGAAAACTCACCGAAGAAGAGTTTGAGGAGCTTTTAAGAAATAAGGATTTCCTGGAGACATTCGATACTTTCTACTACCCTGATTCCAGGGTCGAAGAAGCAAGAGCTCTTATGGATGAACAGGAGATCATATATGTGATCCTGGAGACAGATGAGGCATTTACGGTTGTGGAAGAATATTACAGGAATAAAAAAGTGCAGTCTATCTGGAACCGGGATTTTATCTATCAGAAAAGCATGGCCAAACTGGAAGAAGAGTTCACGGGCGGCCAGGATGAAAATATCCTGATAACCAAATATACATTTTCCAGCAAAGACAGGGACAGGGTGGTCGATGTTTTGGTAAAGGAATTATCCCCGGACAGGACCCAGATAATGGTTACATACTGGGATCTCCAGTAATGCTATACCGATGAATAACAGCAATATTCCCAGTATCTACAGCGTAAGCGGATTAAACCGCCTGATCAGGCAGGACCTGGAAGGCAGCTTTCCTAATATCTGGGTGGAAGGAGAAGTAAGTAATTTCTTTTTCCATAACTCCAGGCATATGTACTTTGACCTTAAGGACGAGAACAGCAAGGTCAGGATAGTCATGTTCCATCAGAATAACCGCAGGCTGGTATTTGATATGGAGGAAGGCCTGCATATACAGGTAAACGGCTATATCTCTGTCTATGAAAAAAGGGGTGAATACCAGGTAATAGCACTGGATGCTCGTCCCGTGGGAAAAGGTGCTCTGATACTGGCCTTTGAGCAGTTAAAGGAGAAACTTTCAAAAAAGGGGTATTTTGACAGCGGAAAGAAAAAAAAGATACCCATGTTTCCGCACAGGATAGGCGTTGCCACATCGATCGGCGGGGCAGTGCTTAAGGATATGGTATCTGTCCTGGAAAAAAGGTTCCCTAATTTCCATCTCATAGTAAGGAATGTAAATGTAGGCGGCATGACCTCAGCGGCAGACCTGTGTCAGGCCATAGAAGATCTATGCCAGTACGGCGTGGATGTAATAATAATCGCCAGGGGCGGCGGTTCTCTGGAAGACTTGTGGGGCTTTAATAGTGAAGAGCTGGCCTGCACCATATATGACTGTGCCACGCCTGTTATCTCGGCAGTAGGGCACCAGACAGATTTTACCATATCGGATCTTGTGGCAGACCTGAGGGCGGCTACTCCTTCGGTAGCAGCCGAAAACGTGATCCTGGACAAAGAAAAGATGACCAGGGATATCAAAACTGCGGCGGCAGCCATGCGGGAAAGATCCCTGGGGCTGACCAAAAACTACCGGAGATATTTGCGGTCGCTTATAGACCGAAAATATTTTCTAAGGCCCGATACGCTTCTGGGAGCAAAATACCAGGATGCAGGCATGGCACACAGAGATATCAAAGATAATATGGCAGCCATAACCGTTAAGAAAAGACATGTCCTGGCCAGACGTAATGCCGGGCTAATGCCGGAAAGGATAATATCGCGCATCGGTTCCTCCAGGCTTACGGTTAAGAATAATATATTCAGGTGGAGAAACAGTATAATGAACGATATAGACAGCAAGAAAAGATGTGCTGAGTTTATTATGGAAAGCCTTGAGAAAAATAGCCCGGTAAATATAATTAAACGAGGCTTTGCCGTAATCGCAATAAAGGGGATAAGTATAAAAAGCGTAAAGGCGGTTTCTCCCGGCGATGATATCGGGATACAGCTGGGAGACGGAAGCATAAAAGCCAGGGTGCTTGAAATATTAAAAAAAAGATTATCCGGGTCGGGGACCTACTATGAACATCGATAAAATGGATTTTGAGGAAGCGCTGGAGAAATTGGAAGAGGTAGTAAAGCAGCTGGAAGATGAAAATATATCGCTGGAAGATTCCATGCAGAGATTTGAGCAGGGAATAAAGCTGTCTTCCCATTGCCTCAAAAAGTTGAACCAGGCGGAACAGAAGATAGAAGAGCTTACCAGGTCAGAAGACGGAAGACTGGTCGCCAGGGAACTGGAGATAGACCGGGAAAACTGACAGTCTGCACAATATATTGTGTATGTATATCATATTGTCTTATTTAATAACAATATATAGTTAGATATTGTTATTGAATAAAAAATCCATTAAAGAATAATAATTATTTTTACTATTTTTTAAAAAAAAAGTTTACAAATGATGTTTAATATGGTATCTTATTGGTGTGATGTGGGGGAAAGTGGTGAAAAAAGAAATAGTTTTCCCACTATTTTGTTAAAATTGGTCCGGCAGGCGGTAAATGTTTTTAGGTGAACATCACAGGACTATAGACAGTAAAAGCAGGATATTTATCCCTGCAAAGTTCCGGGAAGAAATAATAAAGGGAGTAATAATCACCAAGGGATTCGATGAGAAGTGCCTGTTTATGTTTTCCAGAGAAGGATGGAAAAAAATACAGGACAGGATAGTTGAGAACCCGATGGCCAGGAGGAATATACAGAGGTTTTCAAGATGGTTTTTCTCATCGGCTTCAATGGAAAGCATAGATCAGCAGGGAAGGACCAGGATCCCCCAGAACCTGATAGAATATGCTGGTTTGAAAAAAGAAATAGTCCTGGTAGGCGTATCGGACAGGGCAGAGATCTGGTCAGAGGAAAACTGGAACAGTTATTATAACAGGGCTGATTCCCAGTTCTCGGAGGACCAGGATGCATTTGAGGAATTAGGATTTTAGAGAAGCGGGCCGGTATGAGCGAAGATGGATTCCATATACCAGTTTTGCTTGATAAGGTCCTAAAATATATGGGCCCGAAGCAGGGAGACATAGTCTTCGACGGGACACTTGGCGGTGCGGGTCATACTGCAGAAATAATTAAAGCAATTGCCCCCACAGGCAAAGTAATTGGAGTAGATCTTCATAGTCAGACTCTAAGCACCGCCGCCAATAGATTAGGGTCATTGGCCGCATACATGATACCGGTCAATGATAACTTTGCAAATATAAGGCAGATATTAAGGAGACTGGGAATACAGGAGGTAGACGGTATATTGCTGGACCTGGGCCTGTCTTCTTTCCTGATAGACAGTTCGGGAAGGGGATTCAGTTATAGAAGGGATGAAGACCTGGATATGAGGTTTTCAGTCAGGCAGGACCTGACAGCGGCAGATGTGGTTAACGGTTATTCCAGGGAAAAGCTGGAGCAGGTTTTTACCAGATACGGTGAGGAAAGGTTTTCACGCCGCATAGCAGGCAATATTGAGAAAAGAAGAAAGCATGGAGATATAAGGACAACCGGGGAACTGGCCGGTATAATAAAGGACTCCATTCCCCCGGGATCATACGGCAGGCGCAGGGGAGACCCTGCCAAGAGGATATTCCAGGCTATAAGGATAGAGGTAAACAGAGAACTGGAGAACCTTGAAAAAGCAATTGAAGACGGCTTCCAGGTGCTGAAATCAGGCGGGAGGATGGTCATAATATCCTATCATTCCCTGGAAGACAGGATGGTAAAGACGATGTTTAAGGAATTTGAAGGCATATGCACATGTCCCCCGGGCCTGCCTGTCTGCAGGTGCGGAGCCAAAAAAAGAGCAGAGACCCTTGCCAGGAGGGCGGTCATGGCTGATGATAGCGAAATAAAAGAAAATCCCCGGTCGGGGAGCGCCAGGTTAAGAGCATTAAAGAAAGCCTGAAAAGATGATGCCGGAAACAGCAGAAAAACTTAATGATTTCCAGAAACCTGTACTTTATCTTGTAAGAGAAGATAAGAAAGTCCGCCAGGGAGGACAGATATTATACTGCAACAGCGGACCTTTTTATATAATGGTGGTCGTTATCCTGTTTGCCTGTCTGGGGCTTTTGCTGAATATAGGGCTAAAGGTACAGAATATCAATTACCAGAAAGAGATATACAGGCTTAATGGCATGATAGCCGTAGAGGAAGACAGGTCTGACAGGATTAAGCTAGAGATATCATCACTGAGGTCACCTTCACGCATACTTTCAGCTGCACAAGACAGGTTGGAGATGAAGACGGATCCCGTGGAAGTGGTAGCTATCTCCGGGGATGACATCATAAATAATGAAAAGATATTTGATTATATATCCAGGGAAAGCCTGCCGGCAATACCAGGGAATTATGACAATCTGCTGGGAACCATATATTATTTCCAGGATATAGTGCTGGTGGTATCAGAAAGCGTATTGACATTTTTTATACCCTGATATAGATATGTAAGAAAATGACAGCAAAAAAAAATGAGAGCAGGATAAACAGGAAAAGAATATATTTCCTGTTTATTTTATTTTTAACAGCTTTTTGTATCATCTCATACAGGCTGGTATCCATACAATATTTAGATGCTTCCAAATACCAGACTTATGCCCGCTACCAGCATATGGGGGAATTCAAGCTTTATTCCAAAAGAGGCAAGATATTGGACCGGAACGGGAATGAGCTGGCTATAAGCCTCATAGAAAAGACTATATATGCCAATCCGGGGGAGATAGATGATCCGGAGGAGGCAGCCTTTCTTATATCAGAAGTCCTGGGTATGGACAGGGAAGAGATCTTCGAAAAGCTTTCCAACCGGGATCTGGGATTTGTGTATATAAAAAGGAAGATAGATTCCAGCGATGCCTCAAAGGTGGCTGGCCTGGGAATTAAAGGCATATATATACAGGATGAGGGCAAAAGATATTACCCCCAGGAGGAACTGGGGGCGCCAGTCATAGGTTTTACAGGCACAGACGGAAATGGATTGTATGGCATAGAGCTTCAGTTCGAGTCTATATTGAGGGGCATTGACGGAAGGGCTGAAGCAGAAAAGGATGTGTTCGGGAATATACTCCCGGGGAATATAAAGACATACCTGGAACCGGTAGACGGGAAAGATATAGTCCTAACCATAGATACGCAGATACAGTTTATGGCTGAAAAATGCCTGGATGAGGCTGTAAGGCAATATGATGCCCTGGGGGCCGCAGCAGTAGTAATGGATCCCTGGAGCGGTGAAGTGCTGGCGATGGCTTCATATCCCGGCTTCGATCCCAATAATTACCAGGACTATGACGAAGATCTCTATAAGCCGGCCGGCACATCATTTACCTATGAGCCGGGTTCCACCTTCAAGATCGTAAACATCGCCTCCGCCCTGGAGCAGGATACTGTAGGCAGCCGGCAGGTTTTCGATCTGCCGCCGTCGATAAAAGTTGCCGACAGGACCATAAAAGAGATATTCAGGCGATCGAATATACAATATTCCACCGCAGAGATCATCCAGAATTCCAGCAATGTGGGAGCGGTAGTAGTTGCCCTGAGTATGGGCGACAGGGTCTTCTGGGAGGGTATAAAGAATTTTGGATTCGGGTCCAGGACAGGTATTGAGCTTCCGGGAGAGGAAAACGGCATACTTCATGATCATGAGAGCTGGCCGGCTTCAACCATAGGCGCGCTGGCTATAGGCCAGAGCATTTCAGTGACTCCGCTTCAGCTTCTGAGGGCTGTCTGTGCTATTGCAAATGGGGGATATCTCGTACAGCCGACTATTATAAGCGAGGTAATGCTGGGTGATCCGGAAGAAAAAAGTCTGCCGGACCTGGAAGATAAAAAGATAATAAGCAAAGAGACTGCCTCTGCCGTAAAAGATATGATGCTTTCAGTTGTACAAAACGGCACAGGTACCAATGCCCAGATAGAGGGTATCGATGTCTGCGGCAAGACCGGGACCGCGGAAAAGGTCAACAGGAGCGGAGTGGGATACAGCGAAGGCAGGAGCATTACTTCTTTTGTGGGTTTTGCCCCTTATGAAAACCCGGAACTTGCAATAATAATAGTGGTGGATGAGCCCCAGGGAGAGGAAAGGACAGTATGGGGAGGCACCGTAGCCGCCCCCGTGTTTCAGGAAATAATGGAGTATTCCCTCCAGAGGATAAAGGTCATTAAATGATACCATATGATGTATAATCATATGGTAAAAGGTCATGCATAATATTGTAAGGAAAGGCCAGCTGTTGAGATTAGAAAAGATACTGGATGGGGTCAAATATATAAAGATATACGGAGATCCCGCTATTGCCATAGATGACATAACATTGGATTCAAGGAAAACAGAAAGGGGAGGATTGTTTGCTGCTGTAAAGGGATTCAGGCAGGATGGCCATGATCATGCGCTGGATGCGGTAAGGAATGGAGCCGTGGCAGTTATATGCAATGAAAAGCTTGTCCTTGATCCTTCGGTAGCCCAGGTGATCGTTGAGGATACCAGGAAGGCTCTTCCGGTCATAAGCAGGAATTTTTTTGGGGATCCTTCAAGATCCCTTAAAGTGATCGGCATTACAGGCACCAATGGAAAGACTACCACCTGCTGGCTTATAGATTCCATACTGAAGGCAGCCGGAAAAAAGACCTCCACCATCACTACATACCGGTCCTTCATAGACGGTACAGAGGTCAGTTTTGACAGGACCACACCGGAATCAATAGAACTGCAAAGGTTTTTTTCCAGGAGTCTTGAAAGCGGGGCAGAGTTTGCCTGTATGGAAGTATCTTCCCATTCCATAGACCTTCACCGGGTAGACGGCATTGATTTTGATTTCATGGTATTTACCAATCTGTCCCAGGACCACCTTGACTATCACGGAAGTATCGAAAAATATTTTGAAGTCAAATCCAGGCTGTTTGACACTGCAAACCGGCAGTATTATGGTGATGGAAAAGCTGTTATCAATATAGATGACAGTTTCGGGCGCAGGCTTTTCCGGCAAACCGGCATGGAAAAGACATCTTATGCCATAAATAATGTAAAAGCCCGGATACGGGCAGCTAATATTGCCAGCTCCGTAGATGGGATAAAAATGGATATCACAGGAGATGACGTACCCGCATTGAAAGTCAGGACCCCTCTTTGCGGCATATTCAATATCTATAATATACTGGCTGCATCTGCGGTATGCCTGGAGGCCGGGATAAGCGGGGACCATATTTTAACCGGCATAAGCAGGATGAAGGGATTCGGGGGAAGATTCGAAAAAATAGGCGAGGACACTGAAAAGACAGTCATAGTGGATTATGCCCATACTCCTGACGGCCTGCGAAATGTGCTGGAGACTGCCGCAAATATATTGAAGGATGGGGGAAGGCTGATCTCCGTATTCGGCTGCGGCGGAGACAGGGACAGGGATAAAAGGAAAAAGATGGGGGCAATATCGGCCAGGCTTGCCGGTTTCTCCATAATAACTTCAGATAATCCCAGGTCCGAGGATCCCGAAAGCATAATAGATATGATCGAGGAAGGTTTCAGGCAGGAAGGCGTTAAAGAATATGCCAGGATAACCGACCGGGAACAGGCCATATTTGCAGCCATGGACAAGGCCCGTCCCGGAGACTTAGTCCTTATAGCCGGTAAAGGCCATGAAGACTACCAGGAATTTGAAAACGGCAGGAGAATACCTTTCAGTGATCCTGCGGTAGTAGAAAAATATTATGAAGATAAGAAAAAAGATAAGACTGGATGATACCCTTATATGGACGGGCGCCAGGATGTTCTCCGGTAATAGGGAAAGCTGGATCGACAGCATATCTACAGACAGCCGCACATTGGAAAAAGGAGACCTGTTTATCCCTGTTGCGGGAGAAAACTTTGACGGCCATGATTTCATAGATGCTGCAGTCAGGTCCGGCGCCGGGGGCCTGGTATATGAAAAAAAGAAAAAAGCAAAGGTGCCTATGCCGCCGGCATATGCAGGGACAGGAAAAACCCGGGACTTCATGGTCCTGGAGACAGATGACAGCAAGGATTTCCTCATGAAACTTGCAAGAGGGTATATCAGGCAGTTTGATGTAGTGACTATAGGAATAACCGGCAGCCTGGGAAAGACCACAGCCAGGAGTCTTGTCACTTCAGTACTTAAAAGAGGATTCGACGTAGTACAAACCCCCAAAAATTTCAATACTGAAATAGGTGTTTCAAAGACCATATTCAATATAGGCAGCAGTACGGATTTTTTTGTGGCGGAGCTGGGTATGAGGGGAAAAGGGCAGATAGGACCCCTGGCTGATGCCAGTAATGTGAAAATAGGGGCAATAACTTCCATAAGCGGCTCCCATATGGAATTTTTTGATTCTATTGAGAGTCTTGCTGCGGCCAAGGCAGAGATAGCCGGTCCCGTAAGGGCAAACCGGGGCCAGCTTTTCCTGAATGCGGATGATGACATGACCCCTTTTATAAAGGGACTGGCAGGTGCGGATATAATAGAGTTCGGCAGTAACAGCGGCAGGGATTATAACTTTATTGAAAAAGATAGCGACAATCTGGGAAGGTTCAGCTTTGACCTGTACAAAAAAAGAGAAAGACTGGCTCATATAAAGTGCAGCCATCCCGGATATCATAATATGTATAATACATGCCTGGCAGCAGCAGTATGCCATCTGGCTGGGGCTGGCATCGACATGATAAAAAAGGGTCTGGAGAATTCGGACATGGAGGCCCACCGGATGAAAGTGCTGGAATGCGGCGGACTTATGGTCATAGATGACTGCTATAATGCCAGTCCAGCATCGGTACAGGGAGCCCTTGACACACTTGACCTTATATCGAAAAAAAGAAATGGAAGAACCGTCGCTATCCTGGGGGATATGCTGGAGCTTGGAGACTCTGCCGCCGAACTGCATTCAGATGTCGGGAAATACGCTTCAAAAAAAGATATTGACGTTTTAGTGACATCAGGTAAACTGGCAAAAAACATATGCCGGGGTTTCATGGAGAACTGCAGGAAAAGCCAGAAATGCATGGCTTATGATGACGGAGAAAAACTGCTGAAGGACCTGGGAAATATCATTGAAACAGGAGATATCATCCTGGTAAAAGGTTCAAGGGCGGCTAAAATGGAGAATATCGTCCAATACCTGGAAAAATGGCCGTAGACGCAGGCTTTCTAGAACAGCAATAATGCTATCCTTAAGGAGCAATATTTAATGAACTGGATATTTTTATCGATAACACTGGGAGGATTCTTTTCGCTGGTACTTACACCTTTATTTGTAAGGTTCCAAAAAGCAAGGGCAATAGGCGAAAGGATCAGGATAGACGGCCCCAGGACCCATACCGCCAAAGCCGGCACCCCGACTATGGGGGGGATAGTTATAGTACTTTCATCCATTGCTGCCTTTACAATAGTGACCCTTATAAAGTACTACAGATACCAGGATTACAGCATGGAGGGCTTTTTCGTGACTTCCATACTGCTTTTATGCAGCATGGTAGGCTTTATCGATGACTATATGGCCCTGAGGAAACAGCGCTCCATAGGCCTCAGGGGATGGGTAAAGATATTCCTGCTAATACTCATATGTGTATATTTCATATTATTCTACCATCATATCCTGGACCTGGGCACATATATCAATATCCCCTTTACAGCTATAAGCGTGGAGCTTGGATACTGGTATTATGTAATAGCGGTACTTATAATCCTTTCCACCACCAATGCCGTAAACCTGACAGACGGACTGGACGGGCTGGCTGCCGGTTCTGCCTCGATAGTCATAGCCGTGTTCTGCTTTATAGCTTTTCTGGAATGGACCATACTTGACCTTTCATACAGCATAGATGTAGCTGTCATAGGCGGAAGCGCCATAGCTGCCTGCATAGGGTTTTTGTGGTGGAATACGTCACCGGCGGAGATATTTATGGGAGATACCGGTTCTTTTGGCCTGGGCGGGCTTATTGCCGCCATAGCCATAGTCCTGAAGCAGGAGATACTGCTTATAGTAATAGCAGGATTATTTGTAGCCGAGACTCTTTCAGTAATAATACAGGTCCTCTGGTTTAAGGCGTTTAAAAAAAGAGTGTTCAAGATGGCTCCTATACACCATCATTTTGAACTCCTGGGATGGCCGGAGATAAGGGTCATCATAAGGTTCTGGCTGGTCTGCGCTATTTTTGCTGCCACAGGTTTTTTTATATATTATTTAAAATTCATAGACTGATCAGGTCTGCCATGAAAAATATTGATATTATTTTCCAGAAAAAAAAGATTCTGGTAATGGGTCTTGGATTGACAGGCGTAAACACTGCCAGGACTCTTGCAGGCCTGGGAAACCATATAACCGCTTTTGACAACAATACCTCTCTTGATCCTGGAAACTTAGATCTATATACAGGCGCAGTTACCGAAGGAAGCATAGAGGTGGTGTTAAAGGCTGATGATGATGTAGAAAGCGGGGTATTGGAGGGAGTAGGCCTGGTCATAGCCAGTCCCGGGATTCCTTCTGCCGGAAGGCTTCTTTCACTGGCATATGACAGCGGCATACCGGTATGGGACGAACTGGAGCTTTCATTCAGGCTTTTAAATCCAAAGCAGAGATCAAGGCTGGCAGCAGTCACCGGCACCAACGGCAAGACTACAGCGGTAAAACTTATAGGAGCTATACTGGACAGTGCCGGCCTGGAAAACAGGGTCTGCGGAAATGTGGGGTCGCCTGTCCTGGATACTATAAGGATCGATGGCATTTCCGGACGTGCTGTTGATGATGATATTATAAGAGTGGTAGAGGTAAGCAGTTTCCAGCTGGAAAGGACACAGACTTTTAAGCCCTTTGCGGGAGTACTTCTGAATATCACCAGCGACCATATGGACCGGCATGGAGACATCAGTGAATATGCCCGATTAAAGATGAGGCTTTTTGCCCGCCAGGACAGCCATGATTTTGCCATAATAAATATGGATGACAGCGTGGCTTTTTCCCTGATCCCCGGAATAAGCGGCAGGAAACAGGGACCGCGGCTGATAAGATATAGCCTGGATCCCGGCCGGGACCCCGAAGTCTGGCATGAAGGCTGCAATATCCATTACCGGATACCTCCCATGGAGGGAAAGATCGATATAGAAGGAGCCCTGCTTAAAGGGATGCACAATGTGTCCAATGCGGCAGCTTCTGCGGCTGCAGCACTTATAATGGGTGCAGACCCGGATAGTGCCGGGGCTGCCATAAGGGATTTTAAGCCTCTCAGCCACAGGATGGAATACCTGGGCCAGGTATCTGGCATAAGGTGCATAAATGATTCCAAGTCCACCAACCCCGGTTCCGTAATAGCCGCGCTAAGTGACTTCGCCGGGGAAGTTACCATAATAATGGGCGGACTGGATAAGGAAATGGACTTCAGGGCGGTCATACCCTCCCTGAGAGCTTCGGTAAACAATATAATCCTGATAGGAAGTTCGGCTGAAAGGCTGCAGAGATTATTCAGCCATGAGAGCGGTATTGACATCCATATCTGCCGCTCCATGGAAGAGGCGGTGGAAAAAGGTCTTGATATCACCTCCGGGGGAGGCGTTCTCCTGCTGTCTCCCGGATGTGCCAGCATGGATATGTTCGCCGACTACAGGGACAGGGGGGACAGGTTTAAAAAAGCGGTGTTTGCCAGGCAAAAAATATGACAGATGGAATAGATATAAAAAGACACAGGATATTCAGCATAGGGCTGGAATATTATTTCCTGTTCATAATAACCCTCATCCTTTCCATAATCGGGGTAATAATGATCTCCAGCGCCTCCATATCCGTGGGGGAGAGATTATTTAATGATCCTTACTGGTTTATAAGGAGGCAGGTCATCTGGTGGTTTATATCCTTTATATTCTTCCTGGCTGCCTCCAGGATAGATTATAAAAAATACCGCAGATTCTCCAGCTTTATAATACTCATCATAATAGGGCTTCTGGCGCTGGTCCTGATACCGGGTTTCAGCGTGGAATCAGGCGGATCCAGGAGATGGCTGGATCTCTGGTTTTTCAGCCCCCAGCCCTCAGAATTTGCCAAGCTTGCCCTGGTAATATTTTTTGCAGATAGGATAAACAGGGATTACCAGAAGGATCCCGGGATAAAAAGGCTGCTCTGGCCTTCTTTCTTTGTGCTTTGCCTGATAACCGTGCTTATATTCCTGGAGCCTGATCTGAGCACGGTAATAGTCATATGGCTTATAGTGTTTATGGTATTATATGTCAGCCAGGTAAGGCTGCATCACATGCTGGGGCTTGGTCTTTTCGGGGCTCTGGTAACAGCCTCATATTCATTCCTGGAGGACTACAGGAGGGAAAGGATCCTTGCTTTTTTTAACGGTACGGCCGGGGGGGAAAGCGCCAATTTCCAGGTAAACCAGTCCCTGATAGCCCTGGGCTCGGGCAATATAACAGGCCTGGGCCTGGGCAACAGCGTCCAGAAATACTCCTATCTTCCCGCAGCCCAGACTGACTTTATCTTTGCCATTGCTGGTGAGGAACTGGGCCTTATAGGGACAATGATAATCGTCATACTGTTTTTATTATTTGCTTTCTTTGGCATAAGGATAGTCTCAAGGACTACAGAAGACTTTGGCAGGGCCATGGCGGCAGGGCTCACAGGCATGATCGTGATACCTGCGGTTATAAATATCTCTGTAGTCACCGGACTGGTGCCTGTAACCGGACTTACACTCCCGTTTATAAGCTTCGGCGGCTCATCGCTTATGATAAATATGACCGCTGTAGGCATTCTGCTCAATATCTCCAGGCAGAACCTGCTGGTGAGGAGGATAAAAAAGGATATCAACAGCAAGGTAAATAATGAATGAAAGGAACATAGTGATAGCCGGGGGAGGGACCGGGGGACACCTGTACCCGGCAGTGGCGATAATAGAACATATCAGGGAATATTATCCCGGAACATCCATGACCTTTATAGGTTCCAGCAGGGGATCAGGCCAGAGGCTGATAACAGCTATGGGAATAGAATTCCATGCTGTCAGGGGCCGGGGAATTGCCGGCGGCGGCAGCCTGCTAAAGAAAACAGCAGTATACCTGATGTTTTTACTGGAGCTTGTACCTGGTTTTTTTAAGTCGCTGTCAATAATCAGGAAAAAAAAGATAGATGTGGTACTGGGCATGGGGGGCTATATCTGCGCCCCGGTACTTCTGGCAGCAATAGTTTCCAGGACCGGTTTTGCCCTGCATGAACAGAATTATATCCCTGGAAGGCTTAACCGCCTTTTTTCCAGGAGGGCCAGTTATTTCTTTTCCAGCTTCAAGGATACTGAAAAATACCTGGAAAAAAACAGGGTAAATATAATATTCTCCGGCAATCCTGTAAGGCGAAGCATACAGAATACGGCAAAATTGGCTCCAGACTATGAGAAATGGGGCCTTGCGGCCGGAAAATTCACCATAACCGCATTTGGTGGAAGCCAGGGCGCCGACAGGATAAACAGTTCGCTGCTGGAGCTGACAGGGATGAAGGACCGGGGAACCGGCATACAGATACTCCTCATTACCGGCACCAGGTTTTATGAGCAGGTGACGGCGGCTGTCAGGGAAATGGATCATAAGGGCTGCATAGATATCAGGGTATATCCCTTTGTAGATGAGATGGAAAAAGTCTATCGTGTAACCGATCTGGTAATCGCCAGGGCGGGAGCAAATACCATATTTGAAACAGCGGCAGCAGGCATCCCTTCGATACTTATACCCTATCCCTTTGCTATTGATGACCATCAGACATATAATGCCCGCTATATGCAAAAGCAGGGTAAATCAATACTGATAGAAGAAAAAGACCTTAAGACCGGACTGCTGGAAAACAAGATAAAATACCTGCTTAAAGGGGGAAGGAAAGTATATAATAGGATGAGGGATTGCCGTCCGGACATAACAAATATGGACAGCTCCGGCATAATATGCCGCAAACTGATGGAGGACGTTTATTGAAACAAGATAATGGATTTGATAAATACAAGAAATATTTCCTGGTAGGCATAGGCGGAGCCGGCATGAGCGCCATAGCTTCGGTGCTGGCGGGAATGGGATATGATGTCAGGGGATCCGATATGAAGGATTCCAGGTATACCCTGCTTCTGCGAAAAGAAGGCATACCTGTCACCATAGGACACTGCGGTGAAAATATTAAAGATTCCCAGGCAGTCATCTATTCTGCCGCCATACCGGTAGATAATCCAGAACTGGCCCGGGCCGGCAGATCGGGTATCCCTATTTTCAGCCGGTCCGATATACTGTCATGGATAATAAATCTCAAGCAGGGCATAGCTGTGGCCGGTACCCATGGAAAGACCACCACTACATCCATGATAGCCATGGTCTTCAGGGAGCTCGGTCTTGATCCTACCATAGTGGTGGGTGGTGAATTAAATGAGCTGGGGTCAAATGCCAAAAACGGCAAAAGCCAGTATGTAGTAGCCGAAGCCTGTGAAAGCGACGGGTCCTTTTTAAAGTACAGGCCGTTTATAGGGATCATAACCAATATTGAGCCAGACCATTTTGACCATTACAGCAGCATGGACCAGTTAAGGCAAAGCTTTACCAGGTTTATGCTCAATATAAAAAAAGGAGGCTGGCTTTTAATAAACGGCGACGAGACAGACCCTGGCGGCATACCCCGCAGGGATGACCTCAATATGATAACTTTCGGCCTTTCGGGCGGTAATGATATATCTGCATCCGGTATCGAATACCGCGGCCTGGGTTCAGCATATACCCTCAATTACGGAAATAAGTCCCTCAGGGTAAACCTTAATGTGCCCGGACTTCATAATATAAAAAACAGCATAGCAGCATTTGCCGCCTGCAGTGCCCTGGGCCAGGACATGGAAAAAGCGGCCCGTATACTTGAAGGCTTTACCGGCGTCAAAAGAAGGTTCGAAAGAAGGGGACAGATCAAGGGCGCAGAAGTATTTGATGACTATGCCCATCATCCTTCAGAGATAAAAGCCACCCTGGAAGCTGCCTTTACGGGAAAAGGAGAGGGCAGGGTGATCGCAGTGTTCCAGCCTCACCGGTATTCCAGGCTGGCCCATTTGAGCAAGGAGTTTGGAGGCGCTTTCCAGAAAAGCGATATCCTTGTCATCACTGATGTCTATGGTGCAGGGGAACAGCCTGTTCCAGGGGTAAATGGAAAGGCGCTGGTAGATTCCATACTGGATAATGATTTTAGCCGGAAAATAGCATATATTCCCCGACTGTCAGATATTCCCTGCTATATTGACAGCCAGATCAGGTCCGGAGACATGCTGCTGCTTATGGGCGCAGGAGACATAACAAGGGTAACCGATGAATTATTCAAGAATAAAGAAAATAGCGGATAAAGCAGGCATAAAAGAGACTGTGCCGGACTGCAATACGGCAAGATTATGTTCCATGAGGGCAGGGGGAAAGGCTGCTGCCCTGATCACGGTAGATAACGCCCCCGCGCTGGCAGACCTTTTGAATTTGCTGGAAGAAGAAAATATCCGCCACATGATAATCGGAGATGGCACCAATATAGTATTTGCCGGCAATTACCTTGATCTAGTAATCATAAAGCTGGGCAAGCCGATGAAGAATATAGAAATAGACGGATCGGGCAAGATCACCGCAGGGGCGGCAGCAGACGTGCAGCTGCTGGTAAGAAAAGCCGCAGCCCGGGGACTTGACCTGGCTTTTATGACCGGCATACCGGGTACGCTGGGCGGAGCAGTGGCCGGAAACAGCGGTTCCTCCGGCAACTGGATATGCGGAAGCATCATCAAACTGGATTATATACGGAAGCTGGAGAAGGGATTTGCAATAGAAGAATGCAGCGGAAGCGATCTAAATGCCGGTTACAGGTCCCAGGACATACCAGGGATGGCGGCTGTAATATCTGCAGTATTAAAGCCTGCCAGGGCGGAAGGGGATGAACTGGCACAGAGGATGAGAAAGGAAATGGACAGGAGGAGAAAGACGCAGCCTGTGGGCGCCAGGACCAGCGGATGCTTCTTTAAGAATCCGGGGAACACCGACATCCCTGCCGGAGCCCTTATAGATAAATGCGGGCTGAAAGGTTTTTCCTATGGCGGCGCCCGGGTCTCTACCGTACATGCAAACTTTATTGAGAATTTAAAAGATGCTTCGCCGGAAGATATTGTGGTGCTATCCAGGATAATGATGGATAAGGTAAAGGAAAGTTTCGGGATTGTTCTCGAATATGAAGTAAAACTGATAGGATGATCATATGGAAACAAACATGCTGGATATTGACGGCCTTAGAATAAGGCAAAAAAGGAAGGATATCATAATAGGAGTACTGGCAGGAGGCATATCTTCGGAAAGAAATATATCCATAAAGACAGGCAGTAATATTCTTGATTCCCTCCACCGGTCTGGCTATTCTGCCATTCTCATAGATCCCCGGGAAGTAGATTTTATAGACCGTATAAAGAAGATAGATATTGCCTTCCTGGCACTTCACGGGCGTTATGGTGAAGACGGTACGGTGCAGGGACTCCTGGAGCTCCTTAAGATACCATATACTGGGTCTGGAGTGCTTTCCAGCGCCCTGGTAATGGATAAGATACTGTCAAAAAAGATAATGTCAAAGGAAAGTTTCCCCACACCGGCTTTTCTTGAAGTGGATGCCGGGGATCCCCTTAAAAAGATAATGCAGATAGACGGGGAGATCTCAGGCGGCATGGATTATCCGGTAGTCATAAAACCAAATGCCGAAGGTTCCACCATCGGCATCAGCCGGGCTTCCGGCATAGAAGAATTGGAGGCTGGCATAAGACTGGCCTCAAAATACGACAGTAAGGTGATGATAGAAAAATACATATACGGAAGAGAACTTACGGCAGGGGTCATAGGCATGGATCAGGGACTCAGGGTGCTGCCTGTGATCGAGATAAAGCCAATAAGCGGCTTCTTTGATTATGAGTCAAAATATACCGAAAACCTTACTGAGTATATTGTCCCAGCAGAAATAGACAGAGCAATAACAGACAGGGTAATGGAACTTACCCTTAGATGCCACCTGAGCTTCGGATGCCGCGGGATATCCAGGACCGATTTCATCCTGGATAAGGAAAATGTGCCCTATATACTTGAACTTAATACCATGCCGGGTATGACATCCACCAGCCTTGTGCCAATGGCTGCCGGTGCGGCTGGTATTAGTTTTGACCACCTGGTAGAAATAATACTTGACTGTGCTGACCTGAAGATCTGTTGACGTGGCAGGAACAAAAAAAACAAAAAACCTTATAGCGGCAAGGAGAAGTAAGATCTTTGCCAGGAGGATGTGGACGGCCTTAAAGGTTATCCTGGTTCTGGCATCTTTTGCGGCTGCCCTGTGGGGATTGAACTACTTTTATAACAGCAGTTATTTCAGGATAAAGACTATTGATATAAACGGCAATACCCATTATGAGGATGAGAGCATCATGGAGCTGCTTCCCGGCATCGAGGGAAAGAATATATTCGAAGCTGACAAGAAGGAGACAGAGGATGTGATACTGGAAAAACTTGTATGGGTAAGGTCGGCTGAGTTCAAAAAGATCTTTCCTGACACTATCGAGATAAACCTGGCAGAAAGAAAACCTTTGCTTATACTGCTGCGCGGCGACATCCGCTATCTTCTGGACGGGGAAGGAATCGTCCTGGAAGACCTGGGGAGAAAGACTCCCCAAGAATATAGAGACCTCCTGGAAGTCAGGGATACCCAGGGCTACAGCCTGGAACCGGGTGATGTGGCGGCAAAGAAGAATGTCCTCAGCTGCGCCGAAATATATGCAGGCTTTGATGACGATCTTAAAGCAATTATAAAAAGTGCCGGCATCAGGAATAATGTGAGCGGCGATATATATTTTACCACCAGCCAGGGGCTTGAGATAATATTCGGTGACAGCACCCAGGCTATAAAAAAGATAGAAGTGCTAAAACTATTATTAAAAGAAGAGAGAATTTATAATATAATAGATTTAAAGAGCCCCGATAAACCGGTGTTCAAATATTAAGCGGAGGTTTTGTTGTCAGCCAAGGATGGTTATATTGTCGGTATAGATATCGGTACCACCAAAGTAGTTACCCTGATAGGAGAAATTGGTAAAAACAATGTCCTTAAGATAATAGGGTATGGCATCTCTCCCTGCAGGGGTATGAAGAAGGGATTGATAGTCGATATAAATGAAGCTACAAGGTCAGTCCTTAGTTCTGTGGATGAAGCTGAAAGATCGACCAAATATTTTATAGACAAAGCTTTTATAGGGGTGACGGGGAAACATATATCATTTATAACCAACTGGAGCGAGATCAATATCAATACCCCCAATCACCTCATAAGGAAGGCTGATGTGGACAGGCTTATAGCCCAGGCAAACAGGGTAAACATGTCGTCTTCCAATAATGTAATACATACACTGATAAAACAGTTTGTCATAGATGACGAGAATGGGATAATAGATCCAGTAGGACTCTCAGCCAGAAAACTGGCAGTGGAGCTGCTGGCAGTATACGGGTCATCGCTGCAAATAAATAATGTGATAAATACGGTAAGGTCCTCTAAAATAGAAGTCGAGGATATAATACTTGAAGCCCTGGCCTCCAGCGAAGCAGTGCTTACTACGGAGGAAAAGGAAAGCGGCTCCCTGGTGCTGGATATCGGGGGCGGGACTACCGATATTGCCATATACAAGGACAGGAAGATGATATTCACATACTGCCTTCCAGTAGGCGGCAACCTTGTGACCAATGACATATCCGTAGGTCTTAATATAACATTTGCCAAAGCGGAAGAAATAAAGAAAAAGTATGCAAATGTAGACTATAATTTCTACGAGAACCTGAGCAAGGTGAATATGGGAGAGATAAAGATAAACAGGAATAAGACTACACTTAATATCAGATTGTATAATATTGTTAATTCAAGGGTAAAGGAAATATTTGAACTTGTAAAAGAAAAAGTCCAGGAACACGGCTACATGCATTCACTGCCGTGCGGACTGGTACTTACAGGAGGTTCTTCCAGGCTTAAGGGAATAAAGGCGCTTGCGGAATCGGTATTTGATATGCCTGTTAGGCTGGGGCTTCCGGAAGAAGTCGAAGGGCCCCAGGAAGTGATTGGCGAGCCTTTCTATTCTACCGGTGTAGGCCTGCTTAAGTATGCTCATCAGCTTGAAAGCATGGCGGACATGGAAGGTCCTGATAATGGAAATGATGAAAAGGGGTTTTTGAGCCGATTCAGGGAGTTCATTTCCAGGATGATAAAAAATTAAACAGGAGGTATCAAAGTGACTCTGGATCTTGATAAAAGTTATTATGCGGTCATAAGGGTTATCGGAATCGGCGGCGGCGGAAGCAATGCCATAAACAGGATGATGGAGGATAATCTCAGCGGCTGCGAGTTTATAGCAATAAATACAGATGCCCAGGCGCTTATGATGTCTAATGCAGACAAAAAGATACTCATCGGTGAATCAGGCCTGGGAGCCGGGTCTAATCCCGAAACGGGAAAAGAAGCTGCCGAGAAATCAATGGACGAGATAAGGGACATTGTAAAGGATGCAGATATGGTGTTCCTGGCCCTGGGCGAGGGTGGAGGTACCGGCACCGGGGCTGCGCCTACAATAGCAAAAATAGCCAGGGAGGCCGGATGCCTTACAGTGGCTGTGGTCACAAAACCTTTTACTTTTGAAGGAAGAAAGAGGATGGTCCAGGCAGAAGAAGGCATTAGTTCCCTGAGGCCTATGGTGGACACCCTTATCGTGATACCCAATGACAAGCTGCTGGAAATAGCCGATGACAATACCACCCTGCTCAATGCATTCAAGCTTGCCGACAATGTACTGAAAGCAGGAGTCAGGGGAGTCACTGACCTGATCACCCTTCCCGGCCTTATCAACCTTGATTTCGCAGATGTGAGATCCATTATCAAAGGTGCAGGAAATGCCATACTGGGCGAGGGAACAGCCTCAGGCGACAACAGGGCCATAAAGGCAGCCCAGAATGCCATAAGCAGTCCCCTAATAGAAGACTCCATAGATGGAGCTACCGGGATACTCCTGAATATATCGGGGGGTCCCGACCTTAAACTTTTTGAGATAAATGAAGCGGCAGAGATAGTCAGGAATGCTTCCAGCCAGGACGCAAATATTATTTTCGGGTCTGTCATAGATGAGAAGATGAATGATAATATAAAGGTAACCATTATCGCGACCGGCTTTGGCTCCGCCAGCATCAAGACTCCAGCCGCCCAGGCAGAAAAAAAGGAAAAGACAGGAAAGCAAAAGGAAGAAATAGGAAAGAAGCTGGATGAGCTGGAAGAAGAGCTGGTAGAGGAAGAAGAAAGTCCTTCCCGGGATAAGTTCAGGGATGATGATTTTGCTGCCATAAATGACGACGACTACCTGGACATCCCCACTTTTCTGAGAAAAGACAAAAAATAGGCATATAATGCGGTTGATGGAAGAGAAAAAGATCTCCGGGCTGTCTTTTCTGGCCTTCCCGTTTCTAGGCAGGTACGGACTTTTCTGCGGTTTTACCTCCAGGAATGCCGGCTTTAGCCAGAGTCCATATGATTCACTTAACCTTGCATACCATGTAGGGGATGACCGGGAAACAGTTGGAAGGAACAGGCGGATCTTGCTAAAGAAAATATTAAACCTGGAAGGCTGTCTTTATTCTGCCCGCCAGGTGCACGGAAATAGTGTGATCGAAGTCAGGGAAAATATCAAGCATTTAGACGGGGATATCGGGCAAGATGCAGACGGTCTTATGACCGGCTGCATTGATGTGCCTGTAATGGTAATGGGGGCAGACTGCATGCTCATGGTATTTGCAGATATTAAAAAAAGGGCAGTATGCGCTGTTCATGCTGGCTGGAAGGGTACACAGGAAGGGATGGCTGCCAGAGCCCTTGAGACTTTCAGCACCCGGTTCGGCTCCGGGAGAGACAGTATAATGGTATTTATAGGGCCTGGTATCAGGCAATGCTGTTATGAGGTGGGAGATGACCTGGTGCTGGGATTTGCCGGGAAAAAAGGTGCAGGCGGCAGCATTACCTGCCGCAGCGGAAGAAGGTTTCTGGACCTGGCCGGCCTGAACCGGAGGCAGGCCCAGGATTTTGGCATACTACCGGAAAATATTTTTGATACCGGTATCTGTACCTGCTGCAGCAGCCAGTATTTCTCCTATCGCAGGGAAAAAGTCACGGGCAGGCAGGCGGCAGTGGCCATGGTATACAATAGATGATCATATATGATAGAAAAATACAGGAATAATATAATAAGGCTTAAGGAACAGGTTGTATCCGCATGCCAGAGCGCGGGAAGGGATCCCCGGGAGGTGACCATTGTAGCTGCTACCAAATATACGGATGCCGAAGGTGTAAGGATGATAAGCGAACTGGGCATAGATCATTTTGGAGAAAACCGGGCAGATGAACTTCTGCGCAAGAAGGCCGGCATAAAAAGGGAAGCAGTCTGGCATTTCATAGGGCATCTCCAGAGCCGGAAAGCGCGCGACGTGGTCCCTGAAGTCGATTATATACACTCTATCGATTCCCTTAAGATCCTGGAAGAGGTAGGAAAACAGGCGGGCAGATGCGGCAAGGTGCAGGATGTCCTGGTCGAGGTCAATATATCAGGCGAAGAAACCAAATATGGACTGGAACCGGACAATATGATAGATTTTATTATTAAGGCAGAAAAGGTGGAAAACACCAGGCTAAAAGGTCTTATGACCATGGCGCCCTATACCGGTGATATGGAGCTTATAAGGAGTATTTTCAGGCAGTTGAGGCAATTAAAGGACCGCGTATCCGGTCTGGGGATAACCGGTTACTTTTCCGAACTTTCTATGGGGATGAGCAATGATTTCATGGCAGCCATAGAAGAAGGAGCTACTATGATACGGATAGGTTCCAGCATTTTTAAATAGGAATTATGGCCAGGAGGAACTATGAGCAGTTTTTTCAGAAAGACATTATCCTTTTTCGGACTGTCAGATGAAGAAGAACTTGAAGTGGAAGAGGAAGAAAGGCTGTCCCTGAGGGAAAAAAACAAGATACCGAAAGAGAATATGTCTGCTTCTGAGAGGATGGCATCAAGGAAGCCTCCCCGGAAAAAGGTGTCCCTCGTAAGCAGTGCCCGTGATTCAGGCAGGAACAGGGTCTTTGTCGCCGAGCCGGGCGAATTCGAAGAAATACAGGGAATAGCCGATAATTTTAAGAATGATATCCCGGTCATAGTAAACCTCCAGAAGGTGGATACTAATGTCTCCAAGCGTATAATAGATTTCTGCAGCGGACTGACATATGCCCTGGAAGGTGATATAAAGAAAGTGGCAGACAGGGTATTCTTGATAATACCTTCAAATGTCGAAGTCAATACCGGGGAAAACGGCATCTTGAATGAGGAAGGATTCCTGAAGTCTTTTTAGGGGAAATATATTGAAAGAAAAGAAGATCTCATTTATAGGCTGCGGAAATATGGGTGAAGCCATACTTAATGGCCTTCTGGATATGTCTTTCTTGGGACCGGATGATATGGGTTTCTTAGAAGAGGATGCTTCCAGGAGGGATTATATAAAGAATAAATACATGATCAAGCCTTTTACAGGCATCTGCAGTATGATAAAAAAATCAAAATACCTCATCATAGCTGTAAAGCCCCAGGATATCGCCAGACTGGTAAAGACAATGAGTGAATGTTTCAGGAAAGAAAATAACTGCATAATAAGCATTGCTGCCGGTATCAGCACCTCCTATTATGAGAAAAACCTGGGTGAGGGGACTTCCGTGGTAAGGGTGATGCCGAATACGCCCGCGCTTTATAAAAAAGGTATGATCACCATAAGCAGGGGAAAGTATGCGGCCCAAAGTGAACTGGACTTTGTCAGGGAGCTTATGGGATCTATAGGAAGCTGTATCATCATTGATGAAGGCCTCCAGCATATATCTACAGCTATAAATGGGAGCGGACCGGCATATTTTTTCCTTTTCTGCCAGGCGCTTATAGAAGCAGCTGTAAAAAACGGGCTGGATCCCGGTACTGCCCGGAAGCTGGCAGCAGTAACCATGACCGGATCAGGCGAGATGATAGAAAGATCAGGCATAGATATGGAAGAGCTTATATCAAAAGTGGCATCTCCCGGAGGAACCACTGAAAGGGCGCTGCTGACTTTCAGGGAAAACGGGCTGCATAAAATAGTAGAAAAGGCAGTTGAAAATGCGCTTAAACGCTCAAGGGAACTTGAAAGGGAGATGACCTAGATGGCAGTATTCTTTGAAATAATCATATTTATCCTGCGCATATATTCCTATATCCTGTTTTTTCGGCTCATACTGTCATGGTTCAGGATCAACCCGGGAAGCGGTTTTTTAGGAAGGATCTATAAATTCCTGTTCGACATAACCGAACCATTTTTGGTATTATTTAGGAAAATAATACCGCTGGTGCGGATAGGCAGGGGATATCTGGACCTGTCTTATATTGCAGCCATTTTAGTGATACAATTAATAACAGTACTTTTAAGATATGTAGCGGTAAGATATATATAGCAATAATATGTAATAAGTATTAGCCAATTTTGGAGGTAGCTATGAGTTTAAGTTCTGAAAGTATTCACAAAAAGGAATTCCATATAGTTTTTAAGGGTTACAAGCCTGAAGAAGTAGATAAATTCCTTGATCTTCTGGCTATGGAATTTGAAGGGATGCAGAAAAAGATCAGAGAAATGGAAGAAAGAATAGACAGTATCAAATATGAAGGCGACAATGAATCCTCTAAGATGAAAAAAGTAATACAGGAAGCCCTCATATCCGCTCACCGTATGGCTGAAGACATCAAGCAGAAGGCGAAGATCGAGGCTGAAGAGATGATGGGCAGAAAGAAGATCGAGGAAGAACAGGAATTAAGGAGGCTCCGTGATGAAAAGGTCTCCCTTGAATCCGGCATAACCAGCCTCAGGAAAGATTATACTGAGTTCAAACAGCAGATATCAAGATTTGCTGATGATTTCAAACAGAAGATGGCCTCGGTGGGGGACAGGAAACTGCTGGATACGCTCGAGGCTGCGGAAAATGAAAGCAAGAAACAAAACAGCGGCAGCAGGGAGCAGGAAACGTCAATCCGGGAAGAACAGCCTGATGATGACAGGGACAGCAGCGGTAACGGCAGTGAAGAGGTTGTGTACAAGCATGCCAGGAAAGGCGGCAGGGAAAGCAGCCTGGAAGAAAATGACCTGAAGGACCTGGCTGCACTTACGGATGAGATGCTGGAAAAGCTGGATGATGATGAAAAAAGAAGTGAGGATCCCGGTGAAGAAGATAATGCAGGACCGGAAGATAAAAAAGATGAAGAAGAAGTGAGGAAAAGCAGGAAAAAGATCGATATCGCCAATCCTGATATAATAAACGACTTCTTCAAAACTGATGAAGACTAATATCTATGACTTTTATATAAGACCCAATGCCCCCAGGACTAAAATAGACGGCCTTCACGGGACCAGGATCAAGATAAGGGTGGCAGCAGCCCCCGAAAAAGGAAAAGCAAACCGGGAGCTTATCAGGCTCATATCGGAAATCACCGGAGTGGCACAGAAAAAGATCAGGATAATCTCTGGTGCTGCATCAAATTACAAGAAGATACAGGTTGAAGGAGATCATTCGATAGATTATTCAGAGGTCCTGCTAAAAAACAGCCAGATAATCCGGTAATTATAAGGCTCCCGGCCAATAATCACAAAAATGGCAGCTTCTGCCCATTATTGTTACCTATTTATGCACTATTAACTGCAATTTTCCCTGAAAATACCGGCTATAACCGGAAAATCACGCCATATACCAGATAATAACAAAAAGATTTGACATCGGGGTCTAATAGATTTATTATAGAAATATCCAATATATATAAAAAATTTATTTGATATGGGTAAAAATTGTTTAATATTATCACATCTATAAATACTATTATAAATAAAACTATAATAATAAAACATTAATAAAAGTAATAATAAATTATAATAATATTTGCAGCATGGGGATGATACTGTATATAGGCAATAACCGGGAAATAGCTGATAATATAAGCAGCTTCCAGTCCGGAGGCCATAGTTTGACCGCACTAAACCTTCAATATAATTACAGGCATTATATAGAAGAATATATGCCGGATTATGTTTTATTATCAGATGAAATAGAGGAATTTAGGGAGATTTCTGATTTTATTACCCTCAATTCGGATTCAAGGCTAATAATAACAGGCAATAGCAGTAATAAAGATATACTGCCGGGAGCTGCATGTACAGGTTGTGCCGATACAATACAGGGATTCCAGGAGATAGTCCAGGCTATAGACAGGATTGAGCCTGCAGAAAAAAATGATGCCAGGCAATACAGGTTCCTGAAACAGGAGGTCATTTCTTTTTACTCAGTGCAGGGAGGGACCGGCAGGACATCTATAACTTTCAATATGGCAAAAAGATTTAATAGCAGGGATATGGGGAAAGTCCTGGTAATAGATCTTAATTTTTGCGAGGGACCATCGGATATGCACCTGGCTCTTGGCATGAAAAAGCCGCGAAGCCTGGACCATTTTGCAGAAGATGTCCTGGCGGGCGATGAAGATGTCTGGAAGGACATATCCAGCTTGGGGGGGATTGATGTTTTATGCCCGCCTGTTTCCCTTTACCGGGGTGAAAAGTTCAGTATCGATATGCTGGCCGACCTGGTCTATTCCGCCCGCAATGAATATGACCTGATAGTGGCTGATCTGCCCTTCAGGTATGACAATATCTCGCTGGAGATGATAAATATATCCACTACTTCAGTGCTGGTGATGTCACAGGACATAAGCATGATCCAGCGAATAAAGGCATTTAATAAATTCCTTCCCGGAAGACAGAAAAAACTGGCTGTCTTAAACAGGGCTTATGGTCCAAACAGGCTTACTGCTGATGAACTGGAGGATATGACCGGCATAACTCTTTGTGAAAAGATACCTTTCGTATGCGAAACACAAAGGAAGCATTTGGTCAGCGGCGGGAAGTCTGCAGGAATAATAGACCTTCAAGACAGCATGGATGGTTTGATAAGCAGGGTTTTTTGATATGGGAGATGAAAAAAAACTTTATACCATAAGCGAGGTTGCAGGCCTGACAGGTATAAGTGAGACAGAAATAATCAGAGTTGTCATGCTCAAGAAATTAAAAGCAATAAGGGTGGGGAAGGCTATAAGGATAAAGGAAGAGGAGCTTGAGGATTTCCTGGACAGTTTTGTGGGGGAAGAGGTGCAGGAGAAAACATCACCAGATCCGGTCCTGTATACGGCGGAGCAGGTGGCAAAGATATTAAAGCTTTCCATTGACAATATATGGAATCTGTTAAAAACAGGAAAACTTAAGGGTTTTAAGATAAGGGAAGGAAGAAGTTCCTGGCGCATACCTTCTGACAGCCTGGATGATTTCATTGAAAGCAGGACCAGGAAATCATGAACGGCAAAGGAGAAAAAAGGAGCCTTACGGTATGGGAAAAGACAGCCATAGCAGTAATCGCAGTCTTGATAATATTAATATTGGTGCTGATATTCAGAGAACAGCTGGAAGAATATATAAGGATATTTATGGATTGGTACGAAAATGAAAATCTGGGCAAATAATACATGGAGGTGAAAAAGATGAAGAAGTTTTACAGGATACTTATGATACTGGGTTCGCTTATCGGTATCTGCGCTACAGTCAGGTGGTAGGAAATATAACAAATTATGCTTTTTTGGTATAATACATTATATTTTAATGGTGTCGAAGACTAAAGATTGTGCAAAAAAATAGAACTCTAATTTTAAATATATATGTATACCTTGTTTTTGTAGCGGGTCTGGCAGTTTCTGTCTATATCTTATTAAGCAACAGGGAAATCTCACTGTTAGGAGTGGTGCTGTTCGGTGTGCTTATATTTGCAGCTGAGAACCTTTCAGCACCTCTTCCCAGGACAGGCAGCGTATCAGTAAATTTCGGCATATCGCTTGCCAGCCTCATAATCTTTGGT
>CAZDXU010000118.1:0-1675 GCA_964509585.1 uncultured Actinomycetota bacterium
TGTATACTGCCCCGGTAGGATTATTAGGGCTGTTTATTATTATAAGCTTGATGGGGCTTTTAAAATTTTTTATGGTTTTTTTTAGATGATCCGTATCCAACTTCAGGTCCTCCCTGAAATCAACCTCCAGGGGGATGCCGTCAGACAGTATTACCTGCTGGGTATAGCTCACCCAGTATGGTTTTGGCACCAGTACCCCATCGCCGGGATCTATAAATGCCCTCATTATGGTATCCAGCACCTGCTTGGCCCCTATTCCTGCCATTATATTGGCCGGCTCATAGTCCAGGCCGTTATCTTTTTTGAACTTATTGATTATGGCTTCCTTGAGTTCCGGGACTCCGGCAGCAGGAGTATATTTGGTCTTGTTATCATCTATGGCTTTCTTCCCCGCTTCCTTTATATTTTCCGGGGTATTGAAATCCGGCTGTCCGATACCGAACCTTACCACATAATCGCCCTGTTTCTTAAGCTCCGCATCCATCTCATTTGCCTTGGCATCCAGGGCAAAAGTGGGGCTTGGTTCCAGCTTTAAAACTTTTTTTGAAAGTATGTTTTCCAGGTTTTTCCCTGCCATTGACTATCACTCCTAATATATTATAATTGCCGCCTTAAAAAGAATGTACAGTATATAATATTTTATCCTATTTATATATATTTCCCCTTAGATAAATGGTCAATATGCTGATTATTTTTTCCTTATCCTCTATTTCATAAAAGATCCTTAAGCCACCCAGCCTATACCTCCATGTTTCGGGCTTATATGCTTTCAGCTTTTTAATATTCTTACCGTAGTAGGGGATCTTTCTTATCTGTGGGTATATCCGGCTTTTTATCTTCTTATATACCCTGCCCCTGACCGGACTGTCAAGCTTTTGCATGTCTTTCAGGAACTGATCCGTCTCGAATATCCTAAACAAATCTTCCCTTCTTCTGCCTGGAATCCTGGCTTGCCTTTTTCAGCCTTTTTAAAAGGTCTGCATTACTGGCTATTTCTTCCATCTCAAACTCGTCAACCATGTCGACTTCATCAATATATTTTAAGGTAGCTGTCTCAATAAAATTTGAAAGAGTCCTGTTCTCGCCTATGGCATGTTCTTTGATCTTTTCATAAGATCCTTCTTCTATGCGAAGAGTGACCGTTTTTGACATATTATTCTCCTGAATACATTGTATTCTAATTAAATCAATTATATTCATATTCCGGACTTGTTGTCAATTTATTTATAGTCCTATCTTAAACTGACATTTATTTCTTAATATTGTAATAAAGGCTGTATGCAAGTATTATGTACTGGATTTTACAAACCTTTTTCGAGGACAGATATAACAGTTAATACCAGAACTACTGATATAAGAGTACTAGGAGAATATGTCCCCGGACATATAAATACCCTGAGCCTGAACAGGATAAAGGAGTTTGCCGCCATTCCTTATCATATAGAATGGTACCGGGGCCCGGATTCCAGGAAGGTATTTCCCCTTTTCCTGCAGGAACTTTCCGATCTTAATCCCACATCACAGAGGATACCGGGACTCATCACCAGGAATCCATATTTTGACCACGCGCAGATAAAGTATCTTGCAGCTTACCGGGAAAGGAAACCGGTAGGGCGGATGGCTGCATTCATAGACTATAACTACAGGGAAGAAGGCGCCGGAAAGATAGGCTGGT
>CAZDXU010000119.1:0-25168 GCA_964509585.1 uncultured Actinomycetota bacterium
GTTTATGGGAGCAAAGGATATCGAAAGGCAGGCTCCCAATGTGTTCCGGATGAAGCTTATGGGTTCTGAGGTCATAAAGGTCACATCAGGCAGCCAGACCCTAAAGGATGCAGTAAATGAGGCATTAAGATACTGGGTATCCCATGTAGATGATACATACTATCTCCTGGGCTCGGTAGTGGGTCCCCATCCTTATCCGCTGATGGTAAGGGATTTCCAGAAGATAATAGGGGAAGAGACCAGGAAGCAGGCAGAAGAGCATGAGGGAAGGCTTCCTGATTATATAATCGCCTGCGTGGGGGGCGGAAGCAATTCCATCGGTATCTTCTATCCCTTTTTAGAGGATGCGGAAAAGGTAAAGCTTATCGGGGTGGAAGCCGGGGGAAAAGGTATTAAAACAGGAAAACATGGAGCCAGCCTGGGCCATGGAGACAGGGGTGTATTCCACGGAGCCCGCAGCTATGTGCTCCAGGACGAATATGGCCAGATCCAGGAAGCATATTCTGTCTCTGCCGGACTGGATTATCCCGGCGTAGGTCCGGAGCATTCCTATCTCAGGGAGCAGGGGATCGCCCGCTATGTGAGCATAGAGGACGGGGAAGCCCTGGATGCATTCAGGCTGCTTTCTGAGACCGAGGGCATAATACCGGCCTATGAGAGCGCACATGCCCTGGCATATACGGCAGAACTGGCACCGGGACTGGCTAGAGATAAGGTAATAGTAGTAAATCTTTCCGGCAGGGGAGATAAGGATATAGATAATAGATAGGAAAAGCAGATAATATGAAAAACATCGCCAGCCTTATAGAAGAGACATTTGAAGACCTTAAACAAAAGGGGCAAAAGGCTTTTATCCCCTTTCTTACCTGCGGCTATCCTGATATGGACGGCTTCAGAAAAACATATGAGCTGCTGGACAGATGCGGGGCGGATACCATAGAGATAGGCATACCCTTTTCCGATCCCCTGGCAGACGGGCCCGTGATACAGAAGACCTCCAGGATAGCCATTGAAAATGGCGTAAATACCGATGCGGTCTTTGATGCGGTAAGAAAGATAAGGAAGACCAGCAGCACCCCAATAGTATTGCTGGTATATTTCAACATGGTCTATAAATACGGGGTAGAGAGATTCCTGAACGATGCGGGAGAAGCCGGTGCTAATGGGATCATAATCCCCGACCTTCCCCTGGAGGAATACGGCAGTTACCAGAGGTATTTCAATGAAAGCGGCCTTGATAATATCATGATCGCATCCCTTACCTCAGATGATAAAAGGCTAAAAGCTATGGGGAAGGCAGGCAGGGGATTTGTTTACTGCGTAGCGCTTAAGGGAGTCACCGGCGTAAGAAGCGGGCTGTCGGACGAGCTGGAGGATTTCCTCGCCAGGCTGAGGTCGGCGACCAGCCTGCCCCTGGCAGTCGGTTTCGGCATCTCCACCCCGGAACAGGTAAAGGCTATAAAGGATAGATGCGACGGTATAATAATGGGAAGTAGGATACTGGATATACTGCTTAAGGAAGATGACCTTGATAAAGGCCTTGAGCATCTGGAAGGATTTGTTAAGGTAATAATCAAGGAATTGAAGTATTAGAAACAGAAGAGTTAACTTTAGAATAAGGCTCCTAGCAGCCAAACAAAACAAAACCATTATTACCCAGGATTTGTATTTTAGTGCAATTTTGGCTGAAAGATCCGCAAATAAACCGAGCATCATAACCCTGAGGCTTAATGACGCACATCCCTTAAGAGTAGCAAGAATATTACAAGAGGTGCTGCCTCAGATTGAAACCGAAGTAAGTGATGGTTGTATCGCTATTATTGAAGAAGATAGAATAAGGATCAGGGTACTTCCTATTGAGATATAGCACTCAGTTTCCAGCATTTTATAGACCTCTCCTTTATGTTATAATATTTCTCAAAAGTGCTAAAAATAACATTTTTGAGAAATATAATGAAATACATTGAATTAAGAGACAGATTAAAAGATATGACTGTTTTTTCTATAAGGGATATAGAAAAAACAGCTGATGGGGTATTCTACAGGCGCAGGCTAAATGAATGGCAGCAAAAGGGTTATATAAAAAAGCTGGTAAAGGGATATTACATCTTTTCCAACCTGAAACTAGATGACTGGACCTTATATGAAATAGCCAACAGGATATACAGTCCTTCATATGTATCCCTGGAGACAGCGCTTTCATATTATGGATTAATACCTGAAAGTATCTATTCGGTTACTTCTGTCTCTACCAGGAAGACAGAATCCTTTAAAACACCCGTATCAACTTTCGGCTATCGAAAGATAAAGAGCAGTCTTTTCTTTGCCTACAGGATAGAAAAATATGATAATAATGTATTTAAGATAGCATCACCAGAAAAGGCAGTGCTGGACCTGTTTTATTTGATGCCAAACCTGAAAGATCCGGATGACTTTGATAGTCTGAGGATTAATAATGGTAACTTCAAAGATATAATAGACAAAAAGAGATTGTTTAATTATCTTAAGTTATACAATAATAAAAGGCTATCATCTGTTATATACAGATTATGGGAGCACATAAATGCTTGACCTGGAACAGATACAATCTTACTATCCGGAAAATTTAAGATCTTTTAAGAAAAATATTCTCAGAGAATACCTCCAGTATAAGATCCTGGAGATTGTCTATACTTCTGATCATGCCGGTGACCTGGTATTTATGGGAGGTACCGCCATAAGGATACTGCATTCGAACAGGAGATTTTCAGAAGACCTTGATTTTGATAACAGGGGACTTAAAAAAGTTGATCTTGAGGACCTGGTAAATACAATAAAAGTAAAACTTGGTCTTGAAGGATATAATTTAAGCATACGGAATAATTACAATAATGCTTTTAGAAGCTATATAAAGATCCATGACATAATGTACGACTTTTCATTAACTCCCCACAAGAAAGAAAACGTTGATCTCCGTTTTGATGCCGAACCACAGGAATATAGTTATTTACCTGAAAAGCCTTTCCTGAACAAATTTGACATATTTACACAGATCCTCACTGTTCCGGCAGCAATCCTCCTTTCCCAGAAGATATACGCCGTTTTTAACCGGAAAAGGGCTATGGGAAGAGACTTTTTTGATGTGGTTTTTCTACTGGGAAAAACTCAGCCGGATTATGGATATCTGAAGAAAAGGCTGGGTATTAGTAACGGAGAGGAAATGAGGAACAAGCTGCTGGCTTTCTGTAAAAAGCTTGATATGGATAAACTTGCAAAGGATGTAAGGCCCTTTTTATTTGATCCGGAAGAATCCAATAAGGTCAGTTTATTTGCAGAATTTATAAAGAATGCTAAATTGCAGTAAAACCTCTGGTTTAGGTAAAAAATAAAATAAACATATTATTGTAAATTTACAATAATTATGTATAATAAGAATCACCATAATATTAATCAATTCTTTTTAATGAAAGAAAAATTAAAAAATGCCACGTTTTCATTGCCAGTTGAGTCTATTGATAACCTCAGGAAAGCGGTTAAAGAAGGGTATGCAAGATCACTTAATTCGGCCGTCAGGGAAGCTGTTGAAATATACACTGCAAAAATATACAAAGAAGAATTAAAGAAGGAAATGGAAGCTGCATCAAAAGACCCTCTTTTCCTGAAAGATATAGAGGAATCAATGGATAGTTTTAAGACTTCTGATAAGGAAACAGCAGACCTGATACCTGACTGGTAAATATATAGGAAAACTTATGCCTGAATTTCAATGGAATATATACTGGGCTCATCTAGACCCTGTCAGAGATTCTGAACAGTCTGGAATAAGACCAGTGATCATCGTTTCTTCAGAAGAGATCAATACCAGGCTGCAACTTGTAGGTGTTGTGCCCCTTACTTCCATGAAAAAGGGAAGAAATATCTACAGCACTGAAGTCTTTTTGTCAAAAGAGGATACGGGTCTTGACCGGGACTCAATATCTATGTCACATCAGCTGAGAGTATTATCAAAGAACAGGTTAGATGAAAAATGCGGCGAGATCAGATCTGTTGAAATGATGGAAAAAATAAAGCAGTCCATGAGGGTTTTTTTAGATATTGAATAAACTATTGATTATATTTCTAACTATTTTAAATTAATAATCAATACTTTCCAGGGATCATTAGGAGATGCCATAAAAGGTTTAAGCATAATAATAGTAACATATAACAGCCTCGGATACATATCTGAATGCATCGATTCCATATATTACAATCCCCCGCACAGGGATCATGGGATAAAGGTGGTGGATAACGCATCCACAGACGGCACGGCAGCATATATAAGGAAAAACTATCCTGAGGTCGATCTTATAACTAATAAAAAAAACAGGGGATTTGCCGCTGCCGCAAACCAGGGCATAGATTCTTCCGGTTCCGAACATATCCTCCTTATAAATGCAGACTGTGAAGTCTATAAGCATTCCATAGACAGGCTTATGGATTATTTGGACGATAATCCCCGGGCTGCGGCGGCCGGGCCCAGGATACTTAACAGCGACGGCAGCCTGCAGTATTCCTGCCGGACATTTCCCTCATTCCTTGATGCCGCGGTACATACGCTGCTGGCACATATATATCCGAATAATCCGGTTACCAGGAAGTATAAGCTGATGGATGCCAGCCGGGATAAGCCTTTCAGGGTAGACTGGATATCAGGCTCCTGCATGATGATAAGGAGGAAGGCGCTGGAGGACACGGGGAACTTTGACGAAAAATACTTTATGTATGTGGAAGATATAGACCTCTGCTACCGAATGCGGCAGGATGACTGGGAAGTCCATTATATGCCCCATGCAGAAGTACTCCACCATATAGCCGGCAGCAGCCGCAAGAAAAAGTCCAGGGAGAAAAAAAGCAGGCGGGCCCAGATACGGGCCAGCTGGAGGATGCAGAGGAGCGTATTCTATTTCTTCTGGAAGAACTACCGGGGGACCTCCCGGGTGCTTCTCATCCCCCTTATAGTCATCGCCCTGGGGATAAGGTTTTCTATTGCTGCCCTAAAAAGCATTATAAAACCCTGAACCGATGATTTGTTCTTTTTTAAGTTTGTTATAATACCGATTTATATTAAAATAGGAAAAAAGAAAAGAACTTAGGAGAGAAGCCTGATTTGAGGATACTTATAACCGGCCTTTCGGGATTTGCCGGAAAACACCTGATAGAATATCTTTCACTTGGAGGAGTCCATGAATTTTTCGGGGTTGATCTAAAAAGATGCAGCAGCAGTCTCGATATCGGGGATTCCAGTCTGGCCGAAGAAAAGGCAGACCTTGCCTGCAGGGATGAAGTAGACAGGATAATAAACAGGGTAAAGCCTGACCAGGTATACCACCTGGCTGCCCAGAGTTCGGTCAGGCGCTCCTGGGAAGACCCGGTAGGGACTTTTAGGACCAATGTATTTTCCGGCACCAATCTGCTGGAGAGCATAAGGACCAATAATCCCGGGACTGCCATACTGGTGGTATGCACGGCAGAAGTATATGGCGAGACTGCCGAAGGCGATGCCATAAAAGAATCTGACTGGATATTCCCCGGGAACCCATATGCAGTAAGCAAGGCTGCCATGGATTTTATGGCCTCCATGTATTACAGGGCCTACGGCTTAAAGGTCGTGGTGACCAGGTCTTTTAACCATATAGGACCGGGGCAGTCTGAGGGATTCGTATGCTCGGACTTTGCCAGGCAGGTGGCGCTTATAGAAGCCGGGGAGCAGGAACCGGTGATAAAAGTGGGAAACCTTGATTCCAGCCGGGATTTTTTAGATGTCAGGGATGTGGCAAAAGCCTACTGGCATATAATGAACCGCGGGAAGCCGGGGCAGGCATACAATGTCTGCTCGGGAATACCGGTAAAGGTGTCTTCACTGCTGGAGATGCTGATCGCGCTTTCCCGCAGGAAGGATATAGAAATAAAGCTGGACAAGGATAAGTTCAGGCCCATAGATATAACTGCTATCTATGGAGATAATACCAGGCTGGCCGCTGAGACCGGATGGCAGCCCCAGTACACCCTGGATGAATCGCTGTCAGATATCCTGGACTGGTGGAGGGAAATGATAAGGACAGGGAAAGGAAATAAGAATTGAAAGCAGTAATACTTGCAGGGGGCCAGGGCACCAGGCTGAGGCCCATAACCTGCCTTAATCCCAAGCCCATGCTTCCGCTTATGAACCGTCCCTTTATGTATAGTTTTTTAAGCTGGCTCAAGTCGCATGGACTTACAGATATAATATTCTCTACCTGTTATCTGCCCGGCATATTCAGTGATTATTTTGAGGACGGAAAGAAGTTCGGCCTGCAGCTTGCCTATGTGACCGAGGAAAGCCCCCTGGGCACCTGCGGGGGAGTAAAGAATGTAGAAGACTGCCTGGAGGGGAAGCCGTTTATGGTCTTCAATGGCGATATCCTGACCTCCCTGGACCTTACCGCCATGCAGGAGTTCCACCGGGAAAAAGGCGCAGATATAACCATATCCCTTACCATGGTAGAAGATCCTTCGGCATACGGGCTGGTACCCATCGATGATGAAGGCAGGGTAAGACAATTCCTGGAAAAACCGGGTATGGACCAGGCGGACACCAATCTCATAAACGCCGGCACCTATATTATCGAGCCCCATATGATGGAGCTGGCGCCTGCCGGTGAGAACTATTCATTCGAGAGGGGGCTTTTCCCTGAAGCCCTTAAGGAAGGCCGCAGGGTATACGGCTATGTATCCGGTGATTACTGGCTGGATGTGGGCACCCCTGAAAAATACCTGGCAGCCCATCACGATATAGCCCTGGGAAAGATAAAATACGGATACCCCTATCCCGAACTGAAGGACGAGATCTACCTGGGAGAGAACGTAACATATGAAGACGGCTGCTTCCAGTCGGGACCCCTGTTGGTGGGAGAAGGTACTTTTATTGAAAAAGCCGCCAGCGTGGCGCCCCTGTCTGTCATAGGAAAAAACTGCCGCATATGCAGGGGGGCCAGGATATCGGGGGCAGTAATATTCGATAACTGCACCATAGGCAAAAACTGTATCATAAAAGATTCCATAATATCCCATAATGTGAAGCTGGGGGAAGGCGTCCATATCGGCGGGCTTTCGGTCATAGGCGACAATACCGTTATACAGAGGGACAATGTACTGGAAAACGGGATAAGGATAAATATAAATTCTGCCATCGAGGAAGGGCAGATAAAGTTCTGACATAGAAGGATCAAGGGGGATTTATTGAGAGCTATTATAACGGGAATAACAGGGCAGGACGGCTCATACCTGGCGGAATTCCTGCTGGAAAAGGGCTATGATGTCTACGGAATGGTAAGGAGGTCCTCGGTTGAGAATTTTAACAGGATAGAACACATAAAAGACAGGATTAGATTCGTCCAGGCTGACCTTCTGGACCAGCTTTCCATAATAGATGCCCTGAAAGAGGCAAAGCCGGATGAGATATATAATCTGGCAGCCATGTCCTTTGTGCCTACCTCCTGGAGCCAGCCGGTGTTTACGGGACAGTGTACCGGCATAGGCGTTACCATGATGCTGGAGGCCATAAGGCATCTTGACCGTAAGATGAGGTTCTACCAGGCATCAAGCTCGGAGATGTTCGGCAAGGTAAGAGAAGTACCCCAGAAAGAGTCAACACCCTTCTATCCCAGGAGCCCCTACGGGGTAGCCAAGGTCTATGGCCATTATATGACTGTAAACTACAGGGAAAGCTATGATATGCATTGCTCCAGCGGCATACTGTTCAATCATGAATCACCCAGGAGGGGTCTTGAATTCGTTACCAGGAAGGTGACCTATCAGGCGGTCATGATAAAGCTGGGTATGGCTGATGCCCTTTATATGGGAAACCTTGATTCCAAAAGGGATTGGGGATATGCAAAGGATTATGTGGAGGCCATGTGGATGATGCTGCAGCAGGGAAGTGCCGATGATTATGTCATAAGTACCGGGGAGACCCATACGGTAGAGGAATGGGTAAATGCGGCATTCAAATGCCTGGACCTTGATCATACCAGGTATGTCAAAAAGGATTCCCGTTTCCTGAGGCCGGCTGAAGTAGATCTGCTGGTAGGCGACAGCACCAAGGCAAAGAAAATCCTGGGCTGGAAACCCCGGGTAAGCTTCAACCAGCTGGTGGACCTTATGGTAAAAGCTGATTATGATCTTCTAAAGAAAAAGGCATAAGAAGGACCTATTAACAGAAAGCAGGACAAACAGCATGGATAACCGGAAAATCAGATTTGGCACCGACGGCTGGAGAGGCATTATCTCAGAGGATTTTACCATGGACAGGGTGCGCATCGTATCCCAGGGGGCAGCCGAATATCTCAAGGCGAAAAAAAATAAAAAATCTTCCCTGGTGATAGGCTATGACTCGCGCTTCATGTCTGACAGGTTCGCTGCCGCCGCTGCAGATATATTCAGCTTAAATGATATAGAAGTAATACTGGCGAAAGAGATGACGCCCGCCCCCACGCTTTCCACAGCCGTGGTAAAAAGAAAAGCTGATCTGGGCATAATGATAACCGCCAGCCATAACCCCTATTACTATAACGGTTACAAGATAAAGGGACCCTACGGGGGATCTGCCACCATGGATATAATAGGGGAAATAGAAACATATGTGGAAGAGGTAAACAGGGATCCCCAGAATTATGAAGCCCTCTCCGGAAACAGGAGTTCCAAACCGGGAAATATAATTCTGGAAGATCTTGCAGGCGAATATATCGACCATGCCCTGGACCAGGTGGATGCGGATATAATAAGAGGCTTCAATTTCGGGCTTCTTTTCGAACCTATGTATGGTGCCACCCAGGATATATTTAAAAGGATCCTTTCCAGGCTTGAGCCCGGCGATCTAACCCTCATACATTCCGAGATAAATCCCGGGTTCGGCGGAATAAACCCGGAACCTATAGGCGCCAACCTGGACGATGCTGTCCAGCTTTTAAAAGATAAGGGATGCCAGTTCGGCATATGCCTGGATGGAGACGGAGACAGGATAGGGGCGCTGGGGGATAAGGGCAATTATATAAGCTCCCATCATATATTTGCTATGGTACTCCGGGACCTTGCCGTGAGGAGGGGGCTTAGGGGAAGGGTTATAAAGACAGTCACCACTTCATCATTAATCGACAGGATATGCGCCGGAAACGGTCTGGAACTGGAGACCACCCCGGTAGGTTTTAAATATATAGGGGAAAAGATCCTGGAAGGCGGCGTGATAATGGGCGGAGAGGAAAGCGGGGGCCTGTGGTCATACGGCAATATCCCGGAACGCGACGGCATGATAATGGGTCTGAGGCTCCTGGAGCTTATCTGCCGGGAGAAAAAGACTGCCAACCAGCTCCTGGAAGATATATATGCCGAATACGGCTTCTTTGACTACCAGAGAACAGATTATGAGATAGATGAAAATAAGAAAAAGAAACTTATAAAAAAACTGGAAAGCGGCATACCCGGGATATTGAAGAATGCCGGAGTCAGGGAAGTAATAACCATAGACGGATATAAATATCCCCTGGACGATTATAACTGGGTCATGATAAGGCCTTCAGGCACGGAATCGGTAGTAAGGATTTACAGCGAAGGAGACAGCATTGAAAGTTCCCGGAGACTGCAGGAGATGGGCAAGCTCATAATGGATGAGATAAAAGCAGGCAGGAAATGAATATTTTAGTGATGAAAGGATGATCTGGATGAATGACCTGGATGACTTGAAGAGGATAAGAGAGATAGACCCGGAAGGGATGCTGGAGGCGGAAGAAGGCTTCTACGGACAGCTGGCAGAGTCAAAGGAGATCATCGCCGGCACTGACCTTTCCAGTCTTTCCGGCAAAAAGTTTACCGGCCTGGCTATCCTTGGCATGGGCGGTTCCGGTTTTTCCGGGGACTTAATAAAAGCGCTGGCGGCAGATGAGATAAAGATACCGGTAGAAGTAGTAAAAGGCTATAACCTGCCTGCATTTATAGGAGAAAGCTGGCTGGTCATGGCGGTAAGTTATTCGGGAAATACCGAGGAGACTCTAACGGCCCTGGGCCAGGGCATCAAGCGGGGTTCGCACATACTTATAGAATGCTCCGGGGGCAGGCTGGAAAAACTGGCTTCCGGTTCCGGATATGCCATGATAAAAGTACCCCCTGGACTTCAGCCCAGGGGCGCCATAGGCTATCTGTTCTATCCCGCATACCTGGCACTTGATAAGCTGGGACTGATAGATATAGATGAAAATGATGAAGGGGAAGCTTTCAGCCTCATAAAGGAAAGATCGGCAGAGTACAGCCGGAATACACCCATTGCCAAAAATCCGGCAAAGAAGCTGGCGGTGGAGATAGGCGGCAGGCTGCCCATAGTATATGGTTCCGAGGGTATTTATAGCGCCCTGTCATACCGGATGAAATGCGAGATAAACGAAAACGGCAAGACGCCATGCTGGTGGAATAATTTTGCCGAGCTGAACCATAATGAGACTGTGGGATGGGAAAGGCTTTCCGGCATCACCAGGGACTTTGTGGTCATAACTTTCAGGGATCCGGATGAGACGCCAAAGATGAAGGCCAGGATCGACGTGACCCTGGACCAGCTGGGCAATAATACGGGAAGCATAATACAGCTGATGGCGGAAGGAAAGTCAAAACTGGCAAGAGCATTATCTTCCCTCTATCTGGGCGATATCGCCTCTGTATATCACGCCATACTAAATGGTGTAGACCCCACGCCGGTGGAAAAGATAGAATCGCTGAAAAAAGAATTGGCAAAACTTGACTGACAGGAAAACAGCTAAAACAAATGTCTAAGGGTTTTAGTCTATTAAGCATAGGAAAAATGGTTTTATAAACAGAAAGGTATTTGAATGGATTATGACGTAAAAGATCCCGGACTTGCGGGACAGGGAAAAAACAAGATCGAGTGGGCAGACAGGGATATGCCGGTACTCCGGGATATAAGGGCTGAATTTGAGGGAAAAAAACCCCTTAAAGGATTGAATATCGGCGCCTGCCTTCATGTGACCTCAGAGACGGCAAACCTTATGAGGACGCTTAAGGCGGGAGGAGCCAATGCCGCTTTGTGCGCCTCCAATCCCCTCTCCACCCAGGATGACGTGGCGGCTTCACTGGTAAAAGATTATGGGATCAGCGTATATGCCATAAAAGGAGAAGACAATGAGACCTATTATTCACATATAGACAGTGTCCTGGACATGGGCCCGCAGATCACCATGGATGACGGAGCCGATTTGATATCTACCATCCACAGCAAGAGGAAGGATCTCCTGGACAATGTATACGGCGGCACCGAAGAGACTACAACCGGAGTAATAAGGCTAAAAGCAATGGAGGCAAACGGGGTGCTCCATTATCCTATAATCGCAGTAAATGATGCCAGGACGAAACACTTCTTTGATAACCGCTACGGTACGGGCCAGAGCACCATCGACGGTATCCTCAGGGCCACCAATACGCTGCTTTCGGGAAAGAAATTCGTAGTGGTAGGCTATGGCTGGTGCGGCCGGGGAGTAGCCATGAGGGCATCCGGCATGGGAGCATCGGTGATAGTTCTGGAAGTGGATCCCATCCGTGCCATAGAGGCTAAACTGGATGGTTTTGATGTCATGAAGAATACTGAAGCAGCAGGAAACGGAGACATATTCCTGTCGGTTACCGGCAATAAGAATGTCATAGGAAAAGATATCCTGGCAAACTGCAAGGACATGGCAATAGTGGCAAATTCAGGGCACTTTGATGCAGAGATAGACCTGGGCTACCTTAAGGCCAACAGCAAGTCAGTCCGGGAAGTAAGGCCGTTCGTAGAAGAATACCTTATGGATGACGGCAGGAGGATATATGTACTGGCCCAGGGAAGGCTGGTAAACCTGGGGGCGGCCGAGGGGCACCCGGCAAGCGTAATGGACATGAGCTTTGCCAACCAGGCCCTTTCTGCCAGGTATATCTATGAAAACAGGGACATGCTGGAAAAGAAGGTGTATGTAGTACCTGAGGATATAGACAGGGAAATAGCCCGGCTGAAGCTTGAGAGCATGGGAGTTGAAATAGACAAACTCACACCGGAACAGGAGGAGTATCTGAGGTCATGGGAAATGGGGACTTAAGCAAATATTGTGGGGATTCCAATGTATGCACCATGATATGGGAAAGGCCGGTGCTGAAGCTCATAGACCAGAGGAAGCTGCCCTTTGAAGAAGTATATTTCGAATGTGCCAGTACGGCAGATGTGTGCCGGGCCATAAAAGAGATGGTGGTGCGCGGCGCCCCTGCCATAGGAGTGGCAGCATCATACGGCGCGGCCATAGCAGCCATGGAGTTTGAAGGTACCGGCCGGGAAGAATTCCTGGCCTTTATGGATGACAGGATAGAAGAGCTTTCCAGGACCCGTCCCACTGCAGTAAATCTTTTCTGGGGCCTGGACAGGATGAAAAAGGTTATCCGGGAGAACAGGCTCCTCGGTATTGAAGCCATCAGGGAAAAGCTGGTACGGGAAGCAGAGACAATAGAGGAAGAAGATCTAAGGACCAATTACCTCCTGGGAGAAAACGGCCTTAAAGCCCTGGAAAGCATTCCGGGCAGATTAAAGATCCTTACTCACTGCAATGCAGGAGCGCTGGCAACATCGGGCTATGGTACGGCACTGGCCATTGTAAGGAGCCTCCATAAAGCAGGCAGGATAGAAAACGTGATCGTGGATGAGACCAGGCCATTCCTGCAGGGAGCCAGGCTGACCGCCTGGGAGATGCAGCAGGAAAACATACCATTCTTTATAATATCCGATAATATGGCCGGGTATTTTATGTCCAGAGGCGATGCTGATGCCGTAGTAGTAGGGGCAGACAGGATAGCTGCCAATGGCGACAGCGCCAATAAGATAGGCACGCTGGGGCTGTCGGTCATGGCAAAGCATTACGGCATCCCCTTCTTCATAGCGGCGCCTGTTTCCACCATAGATATGAATACCGCCACAGGAGAGGATATCCCTATCGAACAGAGGGATGAGAAGGAAGTGAGGGAAATCCTGGGAAATCCCATAATCCCTGATTATATGCCGGTAAGAAATCCGGCCTTTGACGTGACTTTGGCGGAAAATATTACAGCTATCGTGACCGAAGCAGGAGCAATATATCCGCCATTTGACAAAAACATCAAAAAGATATTTGATATTAGAAAAAAGGTGGTTTGAAGAAATATTATGGCAGACAAGAAGGCGATGGTCCTGGCAGCAGGACTGGGCACAAGACTTAGACCTCTAACCGACCTGATATCCAAGCCTATGGCACCCATAGTGAATAAGCCGGTTATGGAGCATATAATCAACCTTTTAGCCAGAAATGGTTTCAGGGATATCGTATGCAACCTCCATTATTTTCCCGACGAGATAAAAAACCATTTCGGAGACGGGTCCAAATGGGGCGTCAATATAGTCTATTCTTATGAGAAGGAACTTCTGGGGACAGCCGGGGGAGTAAAGAATGTGGAGGACTTCTTCGAAGGACAGACTTTCCTTATAATATCGGGTGATGCCCTTACTGATATAGACCTTACGGGAGCCTATGAATACCATAAAGAAAAAAAGGGGGTGGGTACGCTGGTCCTTACCCAGGTGGAAGATACTTCACAGTATGGAGTAGTCATCCTTGACCGGGATAAAAGGATAACCGGATTTCAGGAAAAACCCTTAAGCGGCGAGGCAAGATCAGATCTTGCCAACAGCGGCATTTATTTATTTGAACCCGATGTATTCAGTTTTATGCCTCCCCGGGGCCAGTTCTATGATTTTGGGAAGAACCTGTTCCCGGACCTTCTTAAAAAAGACATCCCTTATTATGGATACAAGCATGGACAATACTGGAATGATGTAGGAAGCCTGGACGAATACCAGCAGGGAAATTTTGATGCACTGGAAGGCAAGGTAGATGTAAGGATAGCCGGTAAGAAGCTAAAAGAAGGGGTATGGATAGGCAAGAACTGCAGCATCCAGGAAGATGTCACCATAATACCGCCCGTATGCATAGGGGATGACTGCACTATAAAAAAGGGCGCCAAGCTGTACGGTCCCATAATCCTGGGCAATAATACCACCGTGGATGAAAGGGCGATACTTTACCGGGGCATCAAATGGGGCAGCGGGTATATAGGAAAGGATGCATCGCTTATAGGAGCCATAATCGGTTATGGTTCCGAGATAAAAGACAATGCATCGGTCCTGGAAAAAGCAGTAATAGGTTCCAGGAGCATTATCCAGGACGGCATAAAGATACACCCTTCCGTAAAGATAATGTCCAATAAAATAATAGATATCGACAGGAAAAATACCGAGGAAGAATAAGATATAACCTGATTTGTTAAAGACAAGCATAATAAGCTTTCTGAAAGATGCGGCTATGCCGCCGGTATGCGCAGTATGCGGACAGATCTCTGCAGACAGTCTTTGCCTGGAATGTATGGCCAAGATAAAACCTATAAGCAGCCTGGAAAGCTGCAGCTGCTGCGGCAAACCGCTTTCTGCGGCCCCGGAAGGGCGATGCGGCATGTGCAGGCGGCAAGAGTATCACTTCACCTCCCACAGGTCCTATGCAGTATATGCAGGCAATATGAAAAAGATAATAAGGGAGTTTAAATACGGCAGGATCTATGGATTAAAAGATGTCCTGGCCGGTTTCCTGTCAGAAGTCTATGACAGGTATTTCTACGGAAAAGGGATAGATTATGTTGACACAGTCCCGGGAGAGCATATGGATCTTATTGCCGGCAGTTTCTCAAGGATAAAAAGGATGCCCTTTGCCGCCAATATAATAAGGGTGAGAAAGCCCCGCCGCCAGGGAGAACTGGGGCTTGCCGAAAGAAGGTTAAATATACTGGACTGTTATAAGATAAGGGACTGCCTGGCTATAAGAAACAGGAATATCCTGCTTATCGATGATGTCTGGACAACAGGCAGCACCTTAAATGAGATATGCCGCGTATCGCGGCAGGCAGGGGCAGGCAATATCTATTTGATAACTCTTGCCAGGGGAGCATGATGGGAAAAACAAGGGGCAAGGTACAGTGGTTCAGCCCGGAAAAGGGTTTTGGTTTTATTGTATGCCGGGACACGCCTTCGGGAGAAGCAGAAGTCTTTGTGAATCATTCCTGCATCCAGTCCAGGGGATTCCGCCGCCTGGAGAAAGGGCAGGAAGTGGAGTTTGAGCTGGCTGTAGATGAGCGGGGATATTTTGCAAAAAATGTAAAAGTATTGTAGTTTAGCTATCTTTGGCCTGAAAGGCTCAGGGATTTATATTTAAAAGAAGAAGGAGGACGCTAATGGAGTATATCGTAAAGGGAAGGCATGTCGACCTCAATGACAAGATCAAGGAATATTCAGAGAAGAAGATAAAGAATAGGATAGAGAAGTTTTTGGACCAGACTACCAGGATCGAGGTCAAGTTCCAAATGGAAAAGAATCCCAGGATAACCGAGAACAAGGAGGCAGAGATAACTGTATTTGCTTCCGGTTCGGTGATCAGGGTGGCAGAGGCAGGCACCGACTTCTTTGAGGCTATTGATAAGGCTGCCGGAAAGCTTGAGAGGCAGGTAAAGAAATACAGGGATAAATTAATAAATAGGGGAAGAAGGAACCATAATAAAGAAGCTTCCGCTGTGGATATAGGCGGGCTGGGAACCGGGGAATCAAAAAATATCGAGGACAAGATAAGGGATTCCATAGTCAAGACAAAGACTTTTACCCTGAAGCCGATATCACCGGAAGAAGCGGTTATACAGATGGAGCTTATCGGTCATGATTTCTTTGTGTTTATTAACTCCGAGACCGAAAGGACTGCAGTAATATACAGGAGGAAAGACTCAAATTACGGACTGATAGAGCCCACCATCTGATACAGAAAAATTTAAAACAGGAAGTGTTAGATGTTTTCGAAACTTACAAGATTACTTAAGGCTGGAGAAGGAAAGAGCCTTAAAAGATATGAAGAGCTGATAAGATCGGTAAACAGCCTGGAAGATAATACCAGTTCATTATCTGACAGCCAGCTCTCGGCAAAAACGGCAGAGTTTAAAAAAAGATTTGAAGACGGACAGGGTCCGGAAGACCTTATGCCGGCAGCATTTGCCGTGGTCAGGGAAACTGCCAGGCGCATTATCAATATGAGGCATTTTGATGTCCAGATAATGGGAGGGGCCGTGCTCTTCGAAGGAAAGATAGCCGAGATGAAGACCGGTGAAGGAAAGACCCTTGCAGCCACCCTTCCAGTCTATTTGAACTCCATTATGGGGAAAAGCACCCATATGGTGACAGTCAATGACTACCTGGCCAAAAGGGACAGCGAGTGGATGGGTCCGGTATATGGATTCCTGGGACTAAAAGTGGGACTGCTGCAGAACGGCATGGACAAGGCTGATAAGAAACAGCAGTACCTGTGTGACGTGATCCATGGTACCAATAACGAGTTCGGCTTTGATTATCTCAGGGATAATATGGTGCTGAGCAAAGAAGACATGGTCCAGAAGGGACACCCTTTTGCCATAATAGACGAGGTGGACAGCATCCTGATTGATGAAGCCAGGACCCCCCTCATAATCTCAGGGGTTGCCAGCGGTACTACTGAACTTTACCAGAAGTTTGCCCGCCTGGTACCCAGGCTGGAGCAGGACGTAGATTTTGACATAGATGAAAAGGCCAGGACTGTAGCCATAACTGAGGAAGGCGTGGAAAAGGTAGAGAAGATGACCGGCCTGGACAACCTGTACAGCCCCCAGAACTTCCGCATCATACATGCACTCAACCAGTCGCTTAAGGCCAGGTATCTTTTCAAAAAGGACGTAGACTATATGCTGAAGGACGGGCAGATAGTCATAGTGGATGAGTTCACTGGAAGGCTTATGCCGGGAAGAAGGTACAGCGAAGGCCTGCACCAGTCAATAGAAGCCAGGGAAGGTGTCAGGGTAAGGGATGAGAACCAGACACTGGCCACCATAACTATCCAGAACTATTTCAGGATGTATGAAAAACTGGCAGGGATGACCGGTACTGCCATAACCGAAGCCGGTGAGTTCAGGCATATATACAAGCTGGAGACCGTGATCATACCTACCAATAAGCCCATGATCAGACAGGATCTTCCTGACCTCATATACAAGGATGAGAATATAAAATTCGATATGGCGGTAGAAGATATAGCCAGCCGCTATGAAAAGGGCCAGCCGGTACTGGTGGGCACCATATCCATAGAGAAATCGGAACGGCTTTCAGGACTTCTAAAAAAGCGGGGCATACCCCACCAGGTGCTGAATGCCAGGTATCATGAGAAGGAAGCTGAGATAATAGCCCTTGCCGGACAGAAAAACGCAGTCACCATAGCTACCAATATGGCAGGAAGGGGTACCGATATAGTCCTGGGCGAAGGCGTTACCGGCCTGGGAGGGCTTCATGTGCTGGGAACGGAAAGGCATGAATCAAGAAGGATAGACAACCAGCTCCGGGGAAGGAGCGGAAGGCAGGGGGATATTGGTTCCAGCCAGTTCTACCTCAGCACGGGGGACGACCTGCTGCGCCTTTTCGGCTCAGACAGGATACATGGTGTCATGCAGACTTTTAATTTCCCCGACGATGTGCCCATACAGCATCCTATAATAACCAGGTCTATAGAAAATGCGCAGAGGCAGGTCGAGGGAAGGAATTTCGAGATAAGGAAGCATGTGCTCCAGTATGATGACGTGATGAACAAGCAGAGAGAAGTCATCTATACACGCAGGAAAAACATCCTGGAGCAGGCGGACTTAAGGGAAGCGGCGATAAAGATGCTGGAAGATGTCATAGATGCCAGTGTAAACTTTCACATAAATGAAAGAGAGTATCCGGAAAGGTGGGACCTGGAGGGCCTGGAGACCTTCCTTGGCGCCATCTTCAAAAAGGAAAGCCTTTCCAGCGTCCTGGATAGGGACAGGATAATAGAAGACCGCTGGGACAGGAAGACACTTAAGCAGGAAATGGCCGGCAGGGCAAAGCAGCTTTACAAGGAAAGGGAAGATGAACATCATCCCGGGACCATAAGAAGGCTGGAAAAGATGGTCATGCTGAATGTCATCGACAATATGTGGCAGGGACATCTTTTGGAGATGGATTATCTCAAGGAAGGGATCGGACTCCGGGCTATTGCCCAGAAAGATCCCCTGGTGGAGTATAAGCATGAGGCATTTAACCTGTTTAAACAGCTTATAGATGAGATAAAGTTCGATACCCTGAAACTGCTTTTCAATGCCAGGATAGTAGCTGTCCCAAAGGAACTTCAGGATCAGAAGCAGCAGCTTAGCAATGTCTCTACCAGCGGACCATCGGCTCCTGAAGAAAAGATCAAGCAGCCGGTAAGGGCCGATATAAATAAAGTCGGGCGGAATGAGCCCTGCCCATGCGGCAGCGGCAAGAAATATAAGAAGTGCTGCGGTCAATAGACCGAATGGATAATGATCCAAATTCTTATTCTTATGAGCAATTATTCCAGATAATGAGGAAAATGAGATTACCCTATAGTGATCTGCTGGAGATGTTTAGAAGAATGGTATTTAATGTAGCGGGGAAGAATCTTGATGATCATACTAAAAATATTTCCTTTCTTCTTGAGGAAAATGGTGCATGGCGCTTATCTCCAGCATATGACATGATATATAATCATAATCCTGAAGGTAAATGGACAGGCAGGCATCAGATGTCTATAAATGGAAAGAGGGAAGAAATAAAGCATAAAGACCTGGCCGCTATCGGAGAAGAAAACAGTATAAGATCTTTCCGGGATATAATAGGGAAAATCCTTGAAGTCCTTAGCAATTGGGATAATTATGCAGCTGAAGCTGATGCGGGCAAGGAAAGGATTAAAGAAATTAAAAGAAAACTGAAATCAGATATAAAAAAATAATAAAAAAATATTTATGTGTTAAACTGTCAGGAACCGATAATTTTTAGGAGGATAAATGCTGGACGAATTAAAGAGCAAATATGAAGAACTGTTAAAGAAGCTTGTCTACCTCAGGAACTGTCTTTGAAACTGATAAGAAGACCGCCGTCCGGGAAAAGCTCCAGGAACAGACTATGGTACCAGGTTTCTGGGATGACCAGGAAAGAGCCCAGAAAATAACACGGGAAATAAACGCTATTGGGGAAATAGTCGATGCCGTGGATAATGTGGGGGAAATGCTCGGCAATGCTTCAGCTGCCCTGGAACTCCTTGAGATGGGAGAGGATGAGAAACTTACCCGGGAACTCCAGGATAACCTGGGCCAGTCAGAGACTGAAATGGCAGACCTGGAGGAGAAAGCCATGCTGTCAGGAAAATATGACAGCTATCCAGCCGTAGTCAGCATACATCCCGGCGCCGGGGGCACCGAATCTGCCGACTGGGCCGAGATGCTTTTCAGGATGTATTCCCGCTGGATAGAAAAAAGGGGATTCTCCTCACGTGTGACCGACAGGCAGCCCGGCGATGAAGCAGGGATAAAAAGTATAACTTTTACCGTATCGGGAAAGAACGCTTTTGGACTGCTGAGCGGTGAGAAAGGCATACACCGGCTGGTAAGGATATCCCCATTTGATTCATCAAAAAGAAGACATACCTCATTTGCTTCGGTGGATGTCATACCGCTGGTGGAGGATGATATTGATATTAAAATAGACAAGGAAGACTTAAGGATAGAAACATACAGGTCTACCGGAGCCGGCGGCCAGCATGTAAATGTCACGGATTCCGCTGTCAGGATAACCCATATTCCCACAAATACCATCGTCCAGTGCCAGGATGAGAGGTCACAGCTCCTGAACCGGCAGACGGCCATGCAGATACTTAAGTCTAAACTGCTGGAGCTGGAAGAGAAGAAGAAGCAGCAGGAGATAGACAGGCTCAGGGGCGAGAAAAAGGACATAGGCTGGGGAAACCAGATAAGGAGCTATGTAATGATGCCCTACCAGCTGGTAAAAGACCACAGGAGCCTGGTGGAGATTGGCGACATACAATCAGTACTTGACGGGAATATCGATCCGCTGGTCAGGGGATTTCTTGAAAAAAAGCTGGTCACAGAGTAAACTCTACATAATTAAAATCAGGCCCCGTGCCTGTCTGGAAGCTGGTCCATAAGTAATATGAAGATGATAGAATTCAAAAATGTCAGCAAGGTATATGAGAATGATACAGCTGCCCTTAAAAATATAAGCCTGAGTATTGAAAAAGGGGAATTCCTGTTCATGGTTGGCCCCAGCGGCTCGGGAAAATCTACATTTATAAAACTGCTCATAAAGGAAATAGAGGAGACCAGCGGCAGCATCTTTATTGCCGGCAGGAATATCTGCAACCTCAAGAGCAGCAGGATACCACAGCTAAGGCGCAATATAGGCTGTGTATTCCAGGACTTTAAACTTCTTCCCAATAAGACAGCATTTGAGAATGTCGCCTTTGCCCTGGAAGTAATAGGCAGGCCTGGCTATGAGGTAAAAGTACAGGTGCCCCAGGTACTGAAGCTGGTAGGACTTCATAACCGGGAGAGATCATACCCTCACCAGCTTTCCGGAGGAGAACAGCAGCGGATCTCAATTGCCAGGGCATTTGTTAACAGGCCTCCCATTTTACTGGCGGATGAACCCACGGGTAACCTGGATCCTGCTACGTCGGATGGCATAATGAAGATACTTTCCAGGATAAACCTTATCGGTACCACTGTAGTTATGGCTACCCATGACAGAAGTATTGTAAACTCAATGAGGAGAAGAGTGGTCGAGCTGGAAGAAGGAGAGATAATCAGGGACCAGAAGAGAGGAGTTTACGGAGACTGACCATGTTTAGACCCAGGTATTATTTCAGTGAGACCTTTGTAAGCTTCCGGCGGAATTTTTTGATGGCATTTACAGCCATAACCACCGTTGCCATAACCCTTTTTATCGTAGGTTTCTTCGCGGTGCTGGTATATGATATCCAGGGGATAATAAATTCCATAAGGGGGCAGGTAGAGCTGGCGGTTTACCTGGAAGATAATATAACTGCCGAGCTGAAGCAGTATATTGAAGATGAGATACAGAGCTGGGAAGAGACTGGCTCCATAGCCTATGTGTCCAAGGAACAGGCTCTTGAGCAGTTCAAGCAGCAGAATGAAGGCAGTGATATACTAAAGGAGATGCAGGGCAACCCGCTTCCTGCTTCCTATGAGATAACCCTGAATGACCCGGAAAAAGTGGAGCTGGTGGCTCTCCGCTTCATGGATAAGGACGGCAACTATATAGAAGGGGTAAATGATGTTGTATACGGCCAGACATATGTCAGGAGGCTTTTCTCTATAACCGCTATAATCGGCACCATAGGACTGCTGATAATCGTAGTACTGCTGCTGGCTACCATAGTGCTTATCTTTAATACTATAAGACTCTCCATATATGCCAGGCGCAAAGAGATCGAAGTGATGAAGCTTGTGGGGGCTTCCAACTGGTTTGTAAGGATGCCTTTCCTTTTTGAAGGTTTCTTTGAAGGTTTCTTCGGAAGCACAGTATCGGTAGTGCTTTTGTATTTCCTGTCAAGGTTCCTCCTTATAAGGGGGGAAAGGGTAATAGTAGACACCATGAGGGTAAAGGATCTTGCCATACTGGGAAGCGGCAATATTATTATCTATATATATGCCGGCATACTGGTCCTGGGCGGATTACTGGGAATAATAAGCAGCGCAATAGCCCTGAGAAGATATGTAAAGACTTAAAATATTTGACTTAAAATATGAGATCAGCCCTGCTAAGACATATCATAACTTTCATCAGTCTTTTTTTCATGCTTGCCGGCATATTTGTTTTCAGCGGTGAAGGAAGCTTACTGGCTCAATCCCTGGAAGAAGAACTGGAAAAGATCCAGGAGGAACGGGAGCAGATGCAAAAACAGATAGATGAGCTTTCCAGGACCGAGAGTCAATACAAAGGCGAGGTGAACGAGGTAGAGGCTCAGCTGCTGGGAGCTCTTTCGGAACTCGACGGTTTAAACGGCCGGTTAGCTGAGGCAAAATCAGGGATGGACAGGACTACCATCGAACTTGTGGTAAGGGAAGAGGAGCTGAAGCAGATAGAAGGAGAACTTTCGGAAAAGGTCCATATATTAAACAACAGGGTTGCCCAGATCTACAAGAATGGCGGCAGCAATATACTGGAAGTGCTGCTCAAGGCGGGAGATTTTATAGAATTTATATCCCGGATGAAGCTTATGAGCCTTTTTGCCCAGCAGGATATGGAACATGTAGAGAGCATAAAGGAAAAGCGGGATGCCACCCTGGGGATAAAGAAATCCATCATAGACCTCAGGGAGACCCAGAAGGAGCATAAGGAAAAGATAGAACGGCTGGTAGCCCAGTCACAGGCCAAGACTGATGAAATAGAAGAGCTTTACGGAGAAAAAAAGGGACTCCTCGGCCAGACCAGGGCTAATAAGAGCGCCCTGATAGCCATGGAAAAGGAACTTGAGATACAGGAAGCAGAAGTAACCAGGATACTGGAGAGCTATAAATACGGGACAGCTCCCTCGGGAAAGTTCATGTGGCCAATAGCAGGCAGCATAAGGTCCGGCTTTGGTTACCGTATACACCCTATATTCGGAGTGCGCAGATTTCATGCCGGCCTGGATATTTCTGCGGGTCATGGGACACTGATAAAAGCCGGTGACGGAGGCCAGGTTATACAGGCAGGTTATTCCGGCGGTTATGGTTATACCGTACTTCTTTACCATGGCGGCGGTTTTGCTACCAGGTATGCGCATCTTTCAAGCATAAGGTGTGCCATGGGACAGTTTGTGGAAAGGGGCCAGGTGATAGGTCTGGTAGGTTCCACGGGCTGGAGCACTGGCCCCCATCTTCATTTCGAGGTAAGGATAAACGGAGAGGCACAAAACCCCCTGCAATACCTGGAATAATTTTTGTAATACTATAGAATACTCCTGGTGATAAGATGAAACAAATAATTATCAAGGCAATAGTTTCCATAGTGGTATTGATATTCGTTTTTTCGGCAGGAGTCTGGGCCGGATTCAGTCTTGATACCTTAAACATAGGTTTTATCGGGATAAACAGCAGGACCCCGGATGTTTCTTCCGGCGATGGTGAAAGCCCGGGGATCATAAGCAATATCTCCAGCACCATAAAAGGAAAATTCAGCATAAAACCTTTTGAGGAAGCCCTTGAGTTCATAAGGGAGGATGCTGCACAGGAATACAGCAGGCAGGAGCTTTTAAGGGCTGCCATAGAAGGGATGCTTTCTCTTCTGGATGACAGGCATTCCGAATATTTTACAGCCGAGGAATATGAGAAGATAACAGAATCGTTCAGCGGAACCATGAGCGGCATAGGAGTCATAGTCACCCAGGAAGAAGACGGCAGCATAGTAGTGGTAAAGCCGCTTCCTGATACGCCCGCTGGAAGTGCCGGGATAAGGGAGGGAGATGTCATAAAGGCAGTGGATGGAGTGGATATCAGCGGCATGGTGCTGGAAAATGTAATAGCTATGATAAAGGGCGAGGAAGGCACCAGTGTGGATATCACATTTTACCGTCCTGCAGATGATGAGACATTTACAGTTACCCTGGTCAGGGAGCGCTTTTATGTTCCAAATGTCTTTGCCGAGATGGTCGAAGATAATATTGCCTATATACAATATATCGGCTTCCAGGACAATGGAGCCGGCCTTCTTGATTCTGAACTTGAAAAACTGATAGACAGGGGAGCCGAAGCCCTGATACTTGACCTCAGGAATAATCTGGGGGGGACACTTGGTGATGCGGTGGATGTATGCGACCTTTTTCTTGAAGATGGAGCTATCGTCACGGTCAGGGGACGGTCTGATGATAAGGAGAGGGTAGACGAATATTTTGCCAGGGATGGAAAATATCTGGAAATACCTATCATAGTCCTGATAAATGGTTTCTCAGCCAGTGCTTCCGAACTTGCTGCCGGTGCATTAAGGGACAATGACCGGGCATTGCTTGTAGGTGAGACAAGCTTCGGCAAGGGTACAGTACAGGTCATACATGAACTTTCTGACGGTTCCGGACTAAAATTTACTACGGCCAGGTATTTTCTTCCCTCTGGCGTATCCATTGATGGAGTCGGGATAGTGCCGGATATCGAAGTGGAGCTCACTCCGGAAGATACGGAAGACCTCCAGCTCGAGAGGGCAATTGAAGAGATAAAGAAGATGATAGAGGGTGCGGGTCTTGAACAAAAAGAATAAAAAAGGTAAAAAGACTTTCCACAGCAATATTATTGCCACCAATAAGAAAGCTTTAAGGGACTTCTTCATAATGGACAGTTATGAAGCCGGAATAGAATTATGGGGAAGCGAGGTCAAGTCAGTCCGGGACCATCGTGTCAACCTGAAGGATAGTTATGGGCGGTTGAAGAACGGGGAATTATTTTTACATAATCTGCATATCTCTCCCTATGCCAACAGCCGCATAGAGGACATGGACCCCAGGAGGTCAAGAAAACTTCTTATGCACCGTAAAGAGATAGACAGGCTGCAGGGAAAGCTTATAGATAAAAGCCTTACCCTGGTGCCCCTTAAGCTCTATTTTAAGAAGAACAGGGTAAAAGCCGAGATAGCCCTGGCCAAGGGCAAGAACCGCAGGGACAAGCGCATGGACATAATAGAAAAAGAACATTCCCATGAGATAAAAAGGGCTTTGAAAAAATACTGAAAATAGTATACTATATGTCTGCCTCGAAGAAAAAAGACCCATTATGGGGGCGATCAAGGATTCGACGGGGATAGGTTGAGTTTAGGCGGCAAGCCGAGTATCAGAACTCGTAAATAACTGGACAATAAACATAAACGCTGATAATAGCGAATATGCACTAGCAGCTTAGAATAAGCTGCTACGTCCACGGAAGTGCTCCTGCGGCTTCCAGTGGGCGACGATTAGCAGGATACCCCTTATAAAGGGTCTGCTGTTGTAAGGGGGAAACTTTTGCAGACTGGCCGATGCGGACCGTGTCTATAGGGGCCGCGGAGGCGAGAATTAAAATATAGACTAAGCTTGTAGAAACCTTTGCGGCAATATCTTCGGACGCGGGTTCGATTCCCGCCGCCTCCACCAGGTTAATATCTAACAAACCCATGAGTATCATAGATCCTGGAATCAAA
>CAZDXU010000120.1:0-5977 GCA_964509585.1 uncultured Actinomycetota bacterium
AGTCTATAAGCCGGTATACAGGTAAATAAGACCTACCCTGAAATCATATTTTATAGTCTATAAAAATAGTAGTAATTTTTCTTTACAAATGATATAAAAATAGTATCATTATAGATGTGAACACTGATGAAGCTAATAACCAGAGAAATAGATTATGCAGTAAGGGCCCTGAAATATATGGCTGAGACCGGCAGGGACAGGGTCCCGGTAACAGAGCTTGTGGAAGAGCTGGGAATAACCAGCCCCATGCTCAGAAGGATCATGCAGAAACTGGCAAAGGATGGGGCAGTAGTATCATATAAGGGTAAAAATGGAGGATTCAGCCTTAATAAGAGGCCGGAGGATATTTGCCTTATGGATCTGGTCCAGGTATTCCAGGGGAAGTTCAGCATGAATGAATGCGTCCTTAACCGGGAAATATGCCCCAACAGGGAAAACTGCATATTGAAGAGAGAGATAGAAGATATCGAGAAAGATGTAAAAAGAAAGTTAGAGTCAATTAGCTTAAGCTCGCTGATGGAGAAGAAGGGAGAGAAGAAATGGCAAAAAGAGACATAATAACCATAGATGAAGAAAAGTGCACCGGCTGCGGAAACTGTATACCCGGCTGCCCCGAGGGTGCCCTGCAAGTTATAGACGGGAAAGCCAGGCTTATAAGCGATCTTTTCTGTGACGGCCTGGGAGCATGCATAGGAGAATGCCCAGAAGATGCTATATCTGTGGAGAACAGGGAAGCAGAACCTTATGACGAGGTAAGGGTGATGGGAAATATAGTAAAAAAAGGAAAAAATACTATAAAAGCACATCTAAAACATTTAAAGGACCATGGAGAGTCAGGTCTTTTGAAACAGGCTACAGATTACCTGGAGCAAAATAGTATCGAAAATCCCCTGGAGGAAGAAGCAGAAGAAAAGCTTCCCTGCGGCTGTCCCGGTTCCAGCGTAAGGGACATGAGGGGCAAAGAGGAGGCGGAAGAAGAAGTCCGGGGCGCCAGGCAGAGATCGGAACTCAGGCAGTGGCCGGTACAGATTAATCTGGTACCGGTAAATGCCCCCTATTTTAATGGTGCCGAAATATTGCTGGCGGCTGACTGCGTGCCTTTTGCCTATGGTAATTTCCACAGGGACCTCTTAAAGGGCAAGATACTCCTGGTAGGCTGTCCCAAGCTGGATGATGCTGGGTTTTACAGGGAGAAGATAAAAGAGATAATTAAGAATAATGACATCAGGTCAGTGACCGCAGCCACCATGGAAGTGCCTTGCTGCTTTGGCATGGTAAAGCTTCTGCGTGATGCAGTAGCAGCCTCCGGCAAGGATATACCAGTTGAGGAAATCACTATAAAGGTAAATGGAGAGATAAAGGAAAAAGAAAAAATATAGTTATATAGGGTGTATGTATAATCTTTTGTCATTGGCTGGAAAATACATTAAAATCAGTACTATGACAGAAGAGCAGCTAAAAAAGTTAAATAAGATATTTAAAGGGTATCCTGAATTAAAAATAGTCTATTTGTTCGGATCCAGGGTCTCGGGAAAGACTGGTCCACTTTCGGATTATGATTTTGCCTTATATATTGGTCAAGACAAGTTGGAAGCCTATCATACCTCTGTGGATATAGCAGGCAAGATCAGAAAGGTCCTTAAAACTGATAATATAGATACTGTTGTATTAAATCATACCGATGCGCCTGAGATAAAATATTCCATAATAAAGAACGGCAGAATAATTTATGAAGTGGATTCTTTCAGGGTTCTTATCGAACCAGGAATAATGAATGAGTATTTTGATTTCCGTTTTCTCTTAAGGAAGCATGGACTGACGAGAGCTTAAATATTATGACAGGAATAGAAGTAATTGAAAAAGGCAAAAGCAAGGCAAGGAAATATCTTGATATCCTTCAAAATCACCTCCAGGATATCGAGGATTTTCTGGCTGAGATCTCAAATAAAATAAATTGATTTACAGCAAACATAAAAATTTTCCCCATAATATTTTTCCCGTTTGACATTCCTGCTAAACATAAATAGAATCTCTGCATTCATCCAAAAGCGAGGTTTTATTGAACCGCATAGAAAAAAACATACTGGACCTGGGAAATAAGCGCATAGGACCGCTCCTGGCTAAGCTGGCCATACCCACCACTATAGGCATGATAGCCAACAGCCTCTATAATGTGGTGGATACCATATTTATCGGCCGGGGAGTGGGCACCCTGGCTATTGCCGGCATAGGGATAGTATTTCCCATACAGATGATAATAATGGCCATAGCCCAGCTTTTCGGGATGGGGGCTGCATCCATGATCTCCCGCAGCCTGGGAAAGAAGGATTACAGGCGGGCAGCCAATATAGCCGGAAACTCCTTTATCGCCTCCCTGCTATTCGGTGCTTTTGCCGCCGCTATGGTATTTATCTTTCTAAATCCCATACTGAGAGCATTTGGGGCTACTGAAAATATTCTTCCCTTTGCCAGGGAATACCTGTCTGTGGTTGCTTTTGGCTTTATCTACTTCCCGTTTCTGGTATCCAGCAATAATATGGTAAGGGCAGAGGGAGACGCCAGAAATGCCATGGTGGTGATGCTCCTGGCTGCCGGTATAAATATCGCCCTGGACCCGGTATTTATCTTTGTCCTGGACCTGGGCATAAAGGGCGCTGCTTATGCAACCATAATCGCCCAGTTTTGCGGATTCCTTTATATAATACTTTATTATGCGCTTAAGAGGAGTTCACTTTCCATCAGGATGCACCATTTCAGGCTGATATTTGCCATACTGAAAGAGATGGTAAGCCTTGGTTTTGCCTCATTTATAAGGCAGGTAAGTATGAGTATATTGATAGTAGTGGTAAATAATTCCCTTAAATTCTATGGCGGGGATATTGCCATTGCTGTCTTCAGTGTGGTAAACCGGGTAATAATGTTTGTGACTATGCCGCTTTTCGGGGTAGTCATAGGTTCCCAGCCCATGATCGGGTTTAATTATGGTGCAGCCAGATTTGAAAGGGTGAAAGAGACGCTGAGGACTTCAGTTCTTGCCACATTTGTTATCGGGCTGGTATTTTTCATCCCATTTATGATAATACCGGGCAGGATAATAGGGCTCTTCAGCACAGATGCTGCCCTTATTGAAAGCGGGATATTTCCCTTCCGCATGATAGTGCTTCTGTTTCCACTAATAGGGTTCCAGGTAATAGGGGCCGGATTCTTCCAGTCCATAGGGAAGGCTGTACCGTCGATAGCGCTATCGCTTACCAGGCAGGTATTATTCCTGATACCGCTGATACTTCTTCTTCCCCTGACAATGGGTATAAACGGCATATGGATATCGTTCCCCATAGCTGACTTCATGTCCATATCAGTGACAGGGATACTCCTGGCAAGGGAGATAAAGAAGATCAATAAACTGGAGCCTTCTTTTAAAATGGTTTAGGCTTAACCAGATAATATTGAATTTGTTTTATGCTCAGAAAAATTGACACTCGTAACGTTATAGGTTACAATATTAATAATGATTAAGTCGTTTAGACACAAAGGGCTGGAAGATTTTTTCTATAGCGGTACCAGGAAAGGTATCATTGCTGACCATTCACCCAAATTGGCTAGAATACTTGATCGTTTGGATGCTTCAGTGACTGTTAAAGATATGGACCTACCTGGATTCAAACTTCACAAACTAAAAGGAAAAGAAAAAAATATTTGGTCTGTATGGGTAACTGGCAATTGGAGGGTAACTTTTTATTTTAGAAATGGAGACGCTTATGTTGTTGATTATAGAGATTATCACTAGGAGGAAAAATGCTGGCTAAAAGAAAACCAGTACATCCGGGCGAGCTTTTTAAAGAAGAGATATTGATTCCGTTAGGGCTTACAGTAACACAGGCTGCAGAGGATCTGGGGGTTTCAAGGAAGGCCCTATCGGAGTTTATAAACTGTCATTCTTCATTAAGTCCCGAGATGGCCATAAGGATAGGAAAAGCATCCAGGACTTCCGCTGAGAGCTGGCTCAATATGCAGACTAAACTGGACCTTTGGGAAGTTGAGAAGAAGGATCCTGAAGTGATCGCTTTTCCGGTAAAATCAATTGATAGCGGTAATACGAAGAAGAAAAAACGTGCAGTATTGTAATCCTGTTTGGAAATATCATTCTATCAGCATCACCTGTTTATCCTTATAAAATGATATCCATTAATGGAGAAGATAAGGCTGTAATCTCCAGCGGCAATCTTTGACTGGAAGATTTCCTTGAAAGACCCATGTTTATAGTACATATCAGAGATGAGGAAGCCAAAAGTATTTTCATCTACCAGGGTATTGGGATCTACCAGTTCATAGCTGTCAGAGTTAGATAATATGGTAAACCTGTCATTTTCCAGAAATATCCTTCCATCTGTGCCTTCAAAACCGGGTAGGACAGTCACCCAGTAATAATCAGTTATTATTTTCCCGTCTATCCTATTATCCTCCCTGTAGTCATACAGCATCTCATTTATAGAGCTGTTCCCGATCCGGCTTTGCTTTTCCAGCTGGTCTTCTTTCAAGATCCCGCCATATGACCCTGCCAAAAATATCAGTCCCAGGATAAGGGAAAATGCCAGAAGGAAAAATACATGTCTGGGCCACAGCTTAATCTTTATATCAGGCCGCTTTCTAAAAAGACCTGGATATTTTGATGAAAACTTGGCAAGGATCTTTTCCGCCCTTATCTCCTTCAGAAAAAACATGAATCCTGAAGCACCGGACCAGGCCAGAAATGGAAAAGTCATTATGATATTCCTGTCATCATAGCTGAAGAAAAGTGCCCACAGCAAAAACGAGGGGATAGTGATGCCCATGGTAAACCAACGGGACTTTCTGTTAAAAAGGCCCATAAGCGACAGGGCTGCCAGCACCAGAAGGAACACGGGACTTGCCCGGAGAAGTCCCAGGCTGCTTAAAAATCTTTCCCATAGACCGGCATCATGGTGGATGTCTACCAGCAGGAACTTCAGGGTGCTGAAATCTCTGCCCCCGGCAATGTCGGCTGCCTTTACTATATACCAGTACAGGCTTACCAGAATGACAAGCAAGACCGCCATTGTGTTTTTGAAGATCACCTGTCTTTCCAGGGATTTACGGTTTACTGCCATAAGCCAGATAAACCATATGATGGCAAATACCAGCATTACAAGGCCTGCCTGCTTGGCGGCAGCTGCTGCAGAAGCCAGCATAAATACCGTTAAAATATTTTTGCTGTCCGGTTTCTTATTATCAGTTATAAGCATGGCATGCAGGGCTGCTGCCGACAGGAAGGCAGAGGCAAAGTCTACATAGCCGGAACCTATATAGTAGATGCTGTAAAGAAGAACCAGAATGGAAAAAAATATAATAGAGACCGGGAAAGCCATTTTCTTTTTTTTAAGATAAAGGTCAAAGAATATGACCGGTACCAGGATGGCAAACAGGGACATTATAGACCTTGCCGTGAACTGGAGGCTGCTGTCCTGCATCATCATATATGAAAGGGACCAGTTCGCCGGTATGAGCTGTGGGTAAAGATATGTCAGTGCCGGGATATCATTCAAGTACCAGTCGATAGCCCACCTGTTCCAGGAAAACACAGCATCCCAGTGGGTAAATACCCCCATATAATCGGCGAAAAAGAAATAAATCGACCCCAGTATGGCCAGTATGGATAAGACAGGCATTATATTTTGCGGAAAGCTCCTGATCTCTGAGGACAGATCCAGGTAAAGCCCGCCGCTTAGAATAAGCCTCTTTTTGAGTACCAGTATGACAGCCAGTATCAGCTCTATTACAAGTATGGCATAGACTGTTACCGGGACATATATGCCGGCCAGGGTCAGGTGGTAGACCAGAAGGTAGTTTATGAGCAGGCTGAGTCCGAAACTATAGATAATGGTACCCAGAAAACCCGTATTCCTTAACCTGAAAAACTTGAGGAAGATAAATCCCGGGATAAAGGTCAGCTGAAAAAATG
>CAZDXU010000121.1:0-2959 GCA_964509585.1 uncultured Actinomycetota bacterium
AGCCTTATGCATCCGTGGCTGGCAGGGTTCCCCAGCTTCTCATATTCTTCTATTATCATATTCCCATTTTCGTCAAACGGGACGCTGTGTATAAGGTAATCCTCAAAAAACCTTATCCAGTAATATGCCCCCACGCCGAACCTTTCCACCCAGGCATATTCTATCTTCTGGGATGTAGTATACTCACCCGGCGGAGTAGGCGATTCCAGGGCCCCTCCCGAGCAGATCATCTCCCTTAAGACCTCGCCTTTGTAAAAAACTATCAATCTCTGGCGTGACAGGTCCACTTCTATCCTGAAATGGCTGCTGTCATCATATTCTATGTCCTCCAGGATCTTTTCTTCTTTTGCTGGCGTACTTTCACTCTTCTCTTCATCAAGGGTGTCCCCGGCGGCAGTTTCGTTATCTAGCTCTCCTGTATCTTCCTCATAGTCCCTGTCTTCTATATCTTCAGCCTGTTCCCTGTATTTGCTTTCTACTATCTGATCTTTTTCCATGGTTCTTTCCTGGTCAGAAGGAGGCTCAGGTGCAGCAACGCTTTTCCCGGGCAGAGAGGTCCTGTCTATTACCATTTCAAGATCAAATTCCAGCGGCTTCTCTTCCAGGAGCGCCCCGGTATCCGGGACCTGTTTTATGCTTTGCTCTTCCATGATGCTATAGCCGTTAAGGTCCCTGAAAGGGATTATCCTGTATGCAAGTATTACCATTGGCGCCACTACCACAGTAATAAGGATAATATTTATTATATTTTTGACCTTTGTCATCAGCAGTTTTGCAGCCTTTATCTTTTAAGAAATGATATATTATAACGGACATTTTTTCCATACCGGGCTATGTTTTATTTTCAAGGATGCCTCCCGCTTGCACTATTGGTCACAGGGACCTGCTCCTGGAGCATAGTCTATCCCTGTCTGCTTTTGAAAGCTTCCCGATGTCGTCTTTTATGGTCTTGCTTTTCCTTATTACCGGAAGGACTCCCACCAGTATAGCTTTTATATCTGGCTCCAGATCGGCGGAAATGCAATAATTTACCCATAGACCGTCTTTTTCATGACTGATAAGGCCCGCATTTTCCAGCAGCTTCAGATGGCTGGATATGGTAGGCTGGGAAAGCCCAATTATTGCAGTTATCTCACACACGCAGAGTTTCTCACTGCCGTCAAGAAGCACCATTATACGCATCCGGTTCTCATCAGAGAGTGCTTTTAAGGCCCTGACTATGATCTTAAAGTCATCCAATCAGCTTCTCTCCTTAAGCTTTTTAATAAAAATCTCCCTGGTCCCGGAACTCCTGGCTGCCGCTGCCAGCTCCAGGACATTTTCTTCTATTATATCCCTTATCTTTTTGAATTCCGATACCGGAAGTCCAACCGGATCAATGATCCCCCAGTCCTCCCTGTACTGTGCCGGGAGGTATGGACATTCTATGCCGCATCCCATGGTGATAATCACATCGAGCTCTCCCGGTATATCTGCCAGTGATTTGGGATACTGCCTGCTGATATCTATGTCTTTTTCCTTCATGACTTCAACTGCATCAGGATTTACCATGGAAGCAGGATGTGTGCCGGCGCTATAGACTTTAAACACATCACTGCTGTATTTATTAGCAAATCCTTCTGCCATCTGGCTCCTGCATGAATTTCCCACACAGATAAATCCGATTGCCGCCTTCATTTATGTCCTTTCAGTATCATATGTAAACCAGCCCCTGGTAGAATTTGCTATCCTTACCAGGGTAAGCATAAGCGGCACTTCTACCAGTACGCCCACCACCGTAGCCAGAGTCGCTCCCGAGCGCAATCCGAAAAGCGATATGGCTACGGCCACGGCAAGTTCGAAGAAATTGCTTGCCCCTATCATGGCGCTTGGCGCTGCTATAGAGAAGGGGAGCTTCCACAGCCTTCCCCACCCATAGGCAATGGCAAAGATAAGGAAAGTCTGGATAATAAGAGGTACCGCTATCATAAGTATATGCAAAGGATTGGAAAGTATGATATTGCCCTGGAAGGCAAATATTATGATAAGTGTGGAAAGGAGCCCGATTATGGTTACTCTGTCGAATTTTTTTATAAACACTTTCTCGAAGTAGTCCTTGCCTCTTTTTTTTATTATAAGCACCCTGGAAAGATATCCCCCGGCAAAAGGTATGACTACGAATAATATTACCGACAGGAATAATGTACCGTAAGGCACTATTACATCGCTGATGCCCAGGAGCAGGGCTACTATGGGAGTAAATGCGAACAGGATGATGATATCATTAACAGCTACCTGTACCAGGGTATATGCGGCATCTCCCCTGCAAAGGTGACTCCACACAAATACCATGGCCGTGCAGGGTGCTGCGCCCAGTAGCACAGCCCCGGCAAGATATTCAGAAGCCAGCACTTGAGGTATGAAGTTTGCAAATACCACCCTGAAAAAGAAGAAGGCAATTGCATACATGGTAAACGGCTTTATAAGCCAGTTGGTGACAGTGGTCACCGTGAGGCCTTTGGGTTTTTTAGTGGCATTTAAAATGCTGGTAAAGTCTATCTTCAGCATCATGGGATAGATCATGAGCCATATCAGTATGGCTACCGGTATGGAAACCTGGGCATATTCCAGCCGGCTCAGGAAACCGGGGACTCCCGGAAGGAACCTGCCTACAGCCACTCCTGCGGCAATGCAGACAATAACCCAAACAGAAAGGTATTTCTCGAAAAAACCTATCCCTGTCTTCTTCTGGCTTACATCACATTGTTCTGACATATTATTCCTTTTATAGTTATTTTAGATGAATTAATTATAACTATATATTTAAATATATCAATTTTATTTAACATAATTTAACATTTTAATAAAATTAAAAAAAACTGTTTTTTTTAAAACTTATATCCGGTTAATGCGTCTTTTATGACAAGGCGGACGGGCCCTCTTTGAAAATTTGACCCTCCTTTCAAATAATCCCGGCCGC
>CAZDXU010000122.1:0-5327 GCA_964509585.1 uncultured Actinomycetota bacterium
GTTTGAAGTACGTTCCAGGTAGTAATCTATATTATCAGGAATAGTATCCTTTGTGAAAGTATAACCAAGCCTGTCAAAAAGCTCATTTAATTCATCTGCTGAGAGCAGATAGAATAACATAAGGACATCAGCTTGTTTAGAGACCTTATAGCGATCGGGGCTATCCCCTTCAGATTCAAGGATCCGGTCGAGCCTCTGGATATTTCCATATTTTTCTTTGTACTCTTCCCAATTAAACTCCTGCAGATCTCCATACCCCTCAAACTGGCTTATGATGCCGTCCTCATGGAAGGGAACCCGCAGTTTTCGTCCGATATCATCCCATTTATCAAGTTCATTTTGTTTAATAGAAAAATCTTCCATGATGGATCTTCGCCGTCTTTCCGGAAGTGTTTCAATTATCTCCAGCGCCCGCCATAACAGCCAGGCTAACATCACATTCGTATATGCATTATTGTCGATTCCGGGCTCCGAAGACCCTGGATATTTTTCATGGAACTCATCCGGTCCCATGATCCCGCATATTTCATAACGCTCCATTTTTTGATTGTATTTTGCCTTACTGGCCCAGAAGCGGACGATCTGGATAAGCATCTCGGCTCCATAAAAATACATGAAATCCTCATCACCTGTAACCTGATAGTACTGCCAGATATTATATCCAATAGCTATATTTATATGACGTTCAAGCTGGGTATTATCCGGGATCCAGTTGCCCGATTGGGGATTAAGATGCAGGGTCTGTGCCTGCTCCTGTCCATTACTCCCGCTCTGCCATGGAAACATGGCTCCCTTATAACCGGAAAGCTTCGCAGCCAGGCAGGCGCGGGGCAGGCGGCGGTATCGGTATTTTAACAGCGAACGGGTAATATCAGGCATACGCAGGTTCAGGATCGGGAAAATAAATAGTTCATCCCACATGATCAGCCCCCGGTAGGCTTCCCCGTGCAATCCGCGGGGCGGAACACCAACGTCAAGTTCGATAGAGTTTGGTGATACAGTTTGAAGAAGGTGAAAGATATGCAGGTTCAGGATCTGTGCTATGCGCGGGCTTTCTGTCTGCACTTTGATCTGCCAGCGGTCCCATAGGCGGGCCCATGCCAGGATGTGGCTCTCAAGCAACTTACCAAACTTTTCAGCATGACGGGCCAGATCTTGAGCTTCGACCAGGCTTTCAGAAATAGCTGAGTCTCTGGAATTATATAGTGCTGCTATTTTCTCGATTCGTATTTCCTTGCCTGTATCGATCTTAACATCAAATTCCCGGGCTACATACCCGGGCTCCCTGATTATCCGGCCGGGCGGATCTATCAGACCATCCGGGGAAAAGAGCTCTGTACGTGCAGCTTCTGCGATTCTTATATGTGATTGGCTCGTCTCTGCCTGGATCCATATAATATCATCTTCAGCCCCGTTTCCCGATTGTTCCAGATGATGATTATTGAGCTTTCGGTAACGTTCTACCAGAGTATTTTCAACCCGCCCGTCAAGGCCTGAGCGGATACGGATATTTCCGGACCAGTTCATTGCCAGGATTTTTGTCTCCAGCCCTGCAAGATGGTAATCTGTCATATGGACGAAACGCCGCTGTACTATTCTGGTCCGGCGCTTCCTTTTATCCTCAACCTGCATCGATCTGGTCAGCACCCCGTGCAGCATATCCAGCTCCTGATGGTAATCGAGTATATTTGCCGATCCCAGCTTAAACCAACCGTCATCTTCAATACAAAAATCAAGTGAAAGCCAGTTCGGCACATTGACCAGGCTCTCATTTTCTATTGTACGGCCTCCAACCTTGCTTTTAAGACGGTTATAGATGCCTGCGATATATGTGCCTGGATAATGGACACTTCCTGCGGCAGACTCCGGAGCTGCCCCCCTGGTGGCAAAATAACCGTTGCCTACTGTGCAAAGAGCTTCTCTTAGCTTTTCCCGGTCAGGGTCAAACCCCTCATAAGTAAGCGACCAGATATTGAATGATGGTTCTTCTCTTGCCAGTTTTACCAGTTCTTTCAGTAAGTCTTCAGTCTCATCCGGGTCATGTAGTATGTAATGAGCTTCAGTTTTGCGTTTATGATCACTTACCAGTATCCCGATCCCCGTTTTAGAGATTGCTTTAAAGGCATCTTCATCTGTGGTGTCATCTCCTATATAGACAGGTACCACTCTGGAACTGTCTATATATAACCTTTCCATTAAATAATTTATTGCTTTGCCCTTATTCCATTCTGTGTCCGGACGAAATTCGAATATCTTTTTCCCTTCGTTCCTGGATATATCAGGATAATTTTCGGAGACTTTACTCAGGCGCTTTTTAAGTTCTGGTAATACCTCCCCGCCGGCCTGTCTGTAGTGCACTGCTATGGCATAAGGTTTGCGTTCTATCTTGACTCCATCGAGGTCCTTTACTGTATCCTCCAGATCTCTTTCGATCTTGTCAAGGACTGGTGAAAATCTCTCTCCTGGTGTCTCATGAAATGATTCCTCCGGACCGCTTATATTTAGTCCATGGCTTCCAACATATATTATATTTTTGATTCCCACTAATCTCTTTACATCATCCATAGCACGTCCGGAAATAATAGCCACTAACCAGTGCTCGGACAGCTCTACTATCAGATCCCTCATCCTTTCCGGCAGGATCGCCCTGGAAGGGTCTTCGACTATTGGTGTCAGCGTCCCGTCATAGTCCAGAAAGATCGCCGGCCTTCCTTCTTGAAGCCGCTGGATGATCTCGTCTTTTTCTTTTAAAGCCGATGGAATATTATTCTTACTGATTTTACTCATCTATTTGTCTCCTTATCTCTGACAGATCTCGCACGATCATGTCTGCTCCACTTTTTTTCAGATCCCTGTTCTTTCCTGTCCGGTCTATCCCGACAACCAGGGCAAAGCCCCCCGCCTTAGCTGCTTTGATACCGGAGACCGCATCCTCAAAGACCATTGCACGATCCGGACTGATATTAAGTCTTTTTGCGGCTTCCAGAAAAATATCCGGGGATGGTTTTCCTTTAAGACCGTTTTCCGCCATGTATACTCCGTCTATTATGACTGGAAAAAGGCTTCGGACGCCAGCAGCATCAAGAACTTTTTTTGCATTACGGCTGGACGAGATAACAGCAACTTTTATCCCGTTATTTTGGACTTTATTTACAAGATCTACAGCCCCCTGGTAATATTCTACGCCGTATTTTTCCAGGTGTTCCATAAAATACTTATTTTTGCGATTCCCGAGGCCGCAGACAGTTTCCTTATCTGGCAGATCATCAGGAGAACCGTGGGGCAAAGTTATTTGCCTGGACTCAAGAAAGCTTTTTGTGCCTTCATAACGAGGTTTTCCGTCTACATAGCGGTAATAATCATCTTCGGGGTCAAAGGGTTCATGATCATGGATTCCTTTTTTATTAAGTTCCTGTAAGTATTCATCAAACATTTTCTTCCATGCGGCGGCATGAGCCCGTGCCGAGTTGGTTATGACCCCATCCATATCAAAGATTGCAGCGTCATATTGATCCAGGTCGATGCCGGCCTTTTTCTTAGATATCTCTTTACTGTTCATAATGTCACCTTCTCTTTTCCACCATGGGAGAACACTGCAGATATTCTGCAGCTCAAGCACCAAATTTTCTTAATTTTAAGGCATTGGCCATTGCCAGCGGCATTATATCCAAAGCTGAAAACCTCCCCAATCCGCCCTGGATGCATTCAGACTCGGAAAATCCGGCAACCTTATCCGGCCGGCACCATTTTGATGATAATATGATGGGGACGGGATGCCAGCTATGATTTTTTAATATAGCTGGCGTTGAGTGGTCGCCTGTGATCACCAGGACATCTGGTCCAAGGCCATCGATAATCGGCATTAAACCGTCTATTTCTTCAATAACTCTTACCTTTTTATCAAAATCGCCATCTTCGCCTGCCGAGTCGGATTGCTTTATATGAAGGAAAATAAAATCATAATTTCTATATTCATTTTTTAATATATTAAATTCGTCCTCAATAGAACTTCCTGCATCGAGGACCTCCATGCCCAATAATCTTGATAAGCCCCTATACATCGGATATATGGCAATAGCGGCAGTTTTTAGTTTATAGACTTCATTCATGCCGGGAAGATGCGGAAGTCCTGAAAAACCGCGTAAAAGGATCATATTTGCCGGATACTTATTTGATAGTATTTCTTTTGCCTGAGATATGAAATCATTTACCAGTTCTGCAGTCTTATCTGCGCTGCCGCTTATTGGCGCTGCTTCCTTTGCAGGTTCTCCATTCTGCTGGGGGTCAGTATCCGAGATCTTATCTGAAAGATCTTTTCCCCGAAATACGGCCAGAAATCTATGCTCTTTGACAGGCCTGACCATTACGGTTGCCTGGTCGAGTTTTATGCCTTGCAGCAGACTGCATAATTCTTTATTTTTATCAGTTGATATGCGGCCGGCCCGCCTGTCTGTTATATTTCCTTCTTCATCTACTGTGGCAAAATTTCCTCTGGCAGCCAGGTCCTGGTCGCCGAGTTCAAATCCAATGCCGGCAGCAGCAAGTACTCCTCTTCCCGGATTGAATTTAATCGGATCATAGCCAAATATACCCAAATGGCCCGGCCCGCTTCCCGGAGTTATGCCGGGAGCTACCGGATCGATCAGGCCGCAAGTGCCTTTGAAGGCAAGCTTATCCAGATTCGGTGTGGCGGCGCTCTCCAGCTCAGTTTTCCCATTCTGTGCATCCGGTAAACCTCCCAGCCCGTCGATCACCACCAGCATTATCTTGCTTTTAGATGAAAAAGATAGTTTTTTCAATAATCCAAATTCCATATATGTTCCATTTCCAAACACTTGACAAATGCATAGGGCATTAATAATATTAACATATAAAACTATTTATATAAAACGTATTTTATTATTTAAAAAGGATTATAAAAACTAAACCAGCTGCTCATAACAGCTGTTAGGCCCTGTTGATGATCAGGCCCGGCATATTAAAGCTTCCTGAATTTTGTCTCTTCATGCATCGGATGGGGCATCTCCGGTCCGATTACTTCGGCGCCATACAATGACCTTATCTCATCTTCTATATCAGTCCCCGCGGGTACTTTGTGTTCACCGATATAATAGTCCTCCCCCGACTTGTATATAGGGTATTTTTCGGTTTCTCCATCCTTTTTTTTAGCATTCATGAAATAGACAAACTGCTTTTTTTCAGACATTGTAAGCCTCCCCTTTTTTATCCATATATATATTATATTTCGCATAAGGCATTATATAAAATCTTTTTATTTTTCCAGTTATCTGTTAAAATCATCAAAAATTATATAATAAAATATTATA
>CAZDXU010000123.1:0-3057 GCA_964509585.1 uncultured Actinomycetota bacterium
TGGCTTTTATAAGCTCCCTGGGCTCATCATAGACCCCGGATACCCTGCCTATATGGCAGGAATCATGCCAGGTGACCTTTACCGGTTCCCTGCCATTTCCATTCCCGGGGAAGACAAATTCCTTTGACCTTATCTTTTCTGCTACCAGTTCAGAGTAGTGCCTGGCCTTTATATCATATTCTATACCCAGTTTTTTTGCCCATTCCGGATAGACATGGCGCCACATCATGTCACATGCAGGACAGGATGATATTACCGTATCGGCTCCCGCATCTTTTGCTGCCTGTATGTTCTTCTTAATGGTATCGGAAAATACATCCCATTTACCGGCTACCAGCATAGGTGTGCCGCAGCAGTTTTCCTTTTCTCCTAATATGGTAAAATCCACCCCCGCCTCATCAAGCAGCCTTACACCCGCCTGTCCGATATCCTTTTCTACATAACTGGCAGTACAGCCGGCAAAATAGACATTCTTTGCTTTACTTCCGGGACCATGTTTTTCCATCAAGTCTTCCGGGAACCAGTCTATGCGGTTCTTCCTGTAGCCGGCCCAGATATCTCCCTCTTTGGTAAGGGCTGCCGCCATCATCTCGAAGGGAGGTATAGTCATCTTCTTTTGTTTATGTATAAGCTGTCCCCTCATCTTGAGCCAGGAAGGCTCTATGGGTAGATTGGCCGAACATCTGAGATTGCATAGCTCGCACGTGGTGCAGGCCATAAATGCATCGACCATATACTGGTCCCATTTTTCCCTTCCTTCAAGATATTCCCTGAGCCAGTACCATCTTCCCCTGGGACTCTGGCTTTCCCATCCCCTGCCATAGAACTGGTCGCATTCAGGTACGCAGTAACCGCACTGGGAACAGGCATAAGCATACCATGCAACATCCCCGGGTATGCCTTTTATCTCTTTTTGCGATATCCTTTCACCCAGTTCATGGGTGATCCTGTTTCCAAAAGGCCTTATAAGGGGCTCCATTAAACTGGCAATCCCCATAAGCCTGCCGACGGTATTTTTATCTATGACCTTTCCCGGGTTCAGTATGCCCTGCGGGTCGGCCTTTTTCTTAAGCGACCTTATTTTTTCCAGACGTTTTCTTCCCAGGACCTTATCGGCCATATTGGAAAAATATACACCGGTGGCATAAGGCCTTCCCCCGTATTTCAGGGCTATCTTTATTATGGAAAGAGTGAGGGCAAATACGAAATTATAACTGAATTTTCTCTGGTCGCTGGGAATAAACCCAAGAAGCACGACTTCTGGTTTCCCGTCCCTTCCCTTCTTTATTACTACTCCTTCCTTTACCAGGGGCTGCTCGATCTTCGTCTCTATTTCGGAAAGAACCTTGCCCAGGTTCTCCAGGGGTACTATTACTTCAGCAGGTACCAGGCTGGGACCAAGCCTTTTTACCACCATGAGCTTAAACCTGTTTTTCCATTCATGTTCAGCCAGCCTGTCTTCAAGGAGCTTGCCCCTGGAACCTGCTATCAGTCCGGGCAGCTCATCCATAACTTTTCTTTCATCGCTTTTCCTGAATGCAAGGGTCACAATATATTTTTCCGGCAGTATTACCCTTTCTTCTACTGTATGTCCGCTATGTTCCATAAGGGGAGCCTGGTTTTTTAGCTGGGCCATCCTGGGATTTATGAAAAGGAGTGACCAGATGGGAACCGCATCCTCTATAAGTGATGCGGAGAATACCTGAAGGTCTGATGGTGAATCAAAGGCAGCTGATATTACCTTCATCTCTTCCAGCGGCATCACTTTTATGGTCATCTGGCTTATCATGCCGGTGATCCCCTCTGCGTCGGCAATAAGGTCCAGATCACCGCCTTCAAATTCATTTATGCTTCCGTCAGCCATGACTATCCTGGCGCTTATAACGCTATCCCTGAATTCTCCTGCCTCATATGACCCTATGCCCGATCCTCCATGGGCCAGCCAGCCCCCTGCAGTGGAGCCGGGATAGCTGGACGGATAAAGCTTCAGGGTAAGGGACTGTTTTTTAAGCTTTTTATCCAGCCTCTCCCAGATTATCCCGGGCTGGACGGTAGCCGTCATGGCATTGGTGTCTATGTCTATTATTTTGTCCATCCTGTGAAAATCCACTACTATCCCCTGCCTCACTGGAAGGACGGCGCCATAGCCTGAGGTAGCCTTACCTCTTGGTGTAAGCGGCATTTTGTTTTCAGAAGCCCAGGCGCATAATTCGACCAGCTCTTCTTCCGATTTCGGCTGTACTACAGCGTCAGGAAGAGTATTCCCGATAAAGGGCCTTACCAGAGAAGGTACTGAAGCTATATCATGTCCGTATAACTTTCTTTCGGTCCCGTTAAAGCTTACCCTGTCCTCGAATATTTCTTCCAGGTATTTCCTGTGTTTTTTGGTTAATTTGCTCATAAAAGTCCTCATTATCATTTATTAATTATATATCAATATAATAATATATTTATATTTATATATATTAAATATATCAAATATTTTAAATAATGCAATCTTTTCATACTCATAAATTCCATTGTAACAATGAAAGATTTGTCTATCCTGAAAGACATGTTATGGTCTTTTTTGCAGAAGAGAGATTATCCTGGGCCTGAAAGACATCCAGTGGAATAAAGAAGGACTGCCAGCTGAAACCTGGGTAGGAAAATCGGGGTATTTTTGAAATGAGACCTTAACTGCGGTGTCCGCGTATTGTATTTCCCTTGTGATGCTTTTTATAGATGTACATCCTCTCGTCAGCTATCTTTAAATATTTCTCGATATCCTCAATGGCATCTGGAGGGATATCAGTTATTCCGTAAGAAATGGAGACTTCATTATTTGCCCTGACCAGTTTTTTATTGATCTTTTCAACTATCTCCTGCGCTTTAGCCGGATCACAGTTTAAAAGAAGCATCATAAACTCATCCCCGCCAAACCTGTAAACGGAATCAAAGCTTTTTCTGAGTGATTTTCTCAATATCTCTGAAAACTCTATAAGCAGTTTGTCTCCTGCCTCATGGCCGTGATTATCGTTTACTGACTTAAAGTTATCAATATCCATTGAAGCAAGA
>CAZDXU010000124.1:0-6196 GCA_964509585.1 uncultured Actinomycetota bacterium
GATTATATTCTTATTATTGGGAAATATTATTATCTCGCCGGCATCGGTGCTGTTGACTGCCTTGACTATGTCATAAGTCGAGGGATTCATGCTCTGTCCCCCGCTAATAATGACATCGACTCCCAGGCTACTGTAGATCTCTGTAAGTCCATCTCCGTTCGCAACTACTATCAGGGCCCGCTTTTCTGCTTTTCCTCCCTTATCCTCCATCTCTTCTCCCACTACCTGCATCCTCTGGTCTTTCATATTGTTGATCTGTATGTCGTGCAGGCTGCCCTCCCGTATGGCCCGGTTGAGCACCTTCTGGGGGGAATTGGTGTGGACATGTATCTTTACCAGTTTCTCATTTCCCACTATCATGGCGCTGTCGCCGTATGTCTCTATCTTTTCCCGCAGACGCTGCAGGTTTATGCCGCTTCCCTTCACCACCAGTTCAGTACAATAGGTATATTTTATCTCGGACTTTAATTTGACCTCTTCCAGCTCCCGGTTCCTATCCAGCTCGTTTTTCTTTATCTTTTCATCCATAGACTCATCCCTTCCGTTTCCTCCAGGCAATGTGTTTTCCACCAGCCTGCCGCCGCAGCCCCTACTCAGCTTCCTCTTAAGCTGGCCGTTTACTTTTTCCGTACCGGCAAGCGCCGATTTTAACCCTATAAGGATTTCCAGCATACCACGGGCTCCTGCATCTACCACATTGGCCTGTTTCAGTACCGGAAGCAAAAAGGTAGTCCTTTCTACCGATTTTTCCGTCTCGCCTATTATGCTGTCCAGCAGTTCTTCCAGTTCTATATCCTTATTATTCTCACATAAGCTTTCTACATGAGCGTGTATGTCCTTTATGGTGGTGAGCATGGTTCCCTCGGTGGGGTCCTGTACCGATCCGTAAGCCACATCCCGGGAAGACAGGCAGGCCTCCCTTATGGTCTCCAGGTCCAATCCTTCATTTTTTATAAGGATGTCGAAAAAGCCCCTTATGATCTGGGATAGTATGACACCCGAATTCCCCCTGGCGCCCATAAGGGCTCCCATGGAGGCAGTTTCCAATATTGCCTTAATGGTAGGTTTTTTGAGATTTAATACCTCTTCCCTGACAGATCTAAGGGTCATAAGCATATTGGTGCCGGTATCGCCGTCGGGAACCGGAAATACATTCATATCATTTATTCTTGCTTCATTTTTACTGAAATCACCTATTATGGTACCAGTTATCTTTTCCAGTAGATCTTTATCGATTATTTTTGCCATCTCCAACCTGCCGGTTCTTATTTAATAATCAAATCAAATAATTAAAGTATTATATCAGACTATTAGCATTTTTCACTTATATTGACTGTTTATCCGGTTATTGGTTTCCATTAGGGGTATATTATTGCATGAGCCTGCCGGTACTGTTTGCTTTTCTTGAAAATAATAGGATAAAGTGATAATATTCCCGGTAGTTTTTTTTATAATGATATTTATTCTTTCCGCCGTGCGGCAAAGCAATAAAGATTGATTTAGAAAGAGTTGGGAAAAATGTCCAGGATGTGCGATATTTGCGGAAAAAAGACAGGTGTGGGTAATAGTGTAAGTCATTCACACAAAAAGACCAAAAGGGTCTTCAAGCCCAATATCCAGAAAGCAAGGGTGGAGCTGGGGGGAAAGGTAAAGAATATAAATGTCTGTACCAGCTGTCTTAAGGCAAACAAGATAAAGAAGATAGTCTAGGCTTTATCTCTTCTTTTCCAGGATGCAGGCATATCCGCCTTCGCTGTCCAGGTAATAGGGCATCATCTGGAGCTCCATTTCCATACTCCCTGCTTTTGCGATGGTGTAATCATGCTTCATAAGGCTGATAAACCTCCTTACTGCGCTCCCATTTTCCACCGGCGAGATAGTGCAGGTATAAAACATCATCCTGCCGCCCGGCCTCAGGTAGGGGTGGCAGGCAGACATTATCTTTACCGAAAGTTCTGAAAGCCTTTCCACATCATCATAGCTTCGGTTATACTTTGCTTCCGGGTTTTTAGCTATGGTCCCCAGGGCAGTGCAGGGGGCATCAACCATTATCCTGTCAAAAAAGTTTTCAGGATATTTCTCCAAAAAACCGGGGCTGGATGCATCCGCCGCTATGATCCTGGCATTGCTGATCCCCAGCCTGTCAATATTTTCCTCCAGCAGGCCTATCTTTTGCATGCTCTTGTCTACTGCAGCTATCATGCCGGTATCTTCCATTAGAAGCGATGCAAATGAAGTCTTGCCCCCGGGAGCAGCGCAGCAGTCAAGGATTTTTTCTCCCGGACGGGGGTCCAGGAAATATTTTACTGCCATCTGGGATGAAAGGTCCTGCACCGATATTATGCCCTTACGGAAAAGCTTTTGAGCCTTCAGGTCCATTGTGGAATCGATCATTGCAGATTCCCCGAATAAGTCCATATTATCCCGGCCCCTGTTTTCCGCCAGGGGCAAAAAAACTTTTTTGAGCCCGGGGTCTAGCGCTTCCGCCTTTTTCCGGTCAATATCCAGGGAGGCTGCCCCCATGCTTTTGAGCTCTTTATCCATGGACTCCCGGCTGGCATCTCCCCCTGCGGCCATATAACGTCTAAGGTTTGACCATATATAGAAGACCGGCACCCGGTTAAGACTTTTACAGATCCTTTCAGCCCCGTCCCTGCCAAAATGCTTTATCCAGTATCCGGTTATCCACCCAGGAAAGGAATATAATACCGAAATCATGTCTTCCCCGGCTGCGCCTTCCTGCATAAGCTTCTTTTTGATAAATCCTTCAGGCTCATCTATTTCTGTCAGCCGGCGCATGACTGCATTTACAAAACCGGCCGCCGGCCTTTTTGCCAGCCTGACGCTTTCGTCAACAGCTGAATATGCAGGTACGCTGTCCATAAAATGTGCCTGGTATGCTCCCATCCTGAGAATATTCAAAATGGATGGGTCTATTTTTTCTATACTTCTTTTTGACAGGCATGAGATGAGAAAATCGGACCTCAGATAATACCTTACCGTACCCTTTACCAGACTGAATACGAAACGCCTGTCCAGGTCTTCCAGTCCGGAATTTTCCAGTCCGTCCCATATTATTTCCCTGAGCTGCCCCCCGGAAGCAAAATAGCGGCTGATCATATCCAGTGCAGTCTTTCTGGGGTTTATCTTTGCGTAGGCCATATCATTCTTTCCCCAGTATTGTTCCGGCGCTTATCCTGTATCCGTTTACGAAGCTGGCTGCATCCATGGACTTTTTCCCCTGGGGCTGAAGCCTGTCCAGTGAAATGGCCTTCCCGTCGCCGCAGGCTGCGATTACTCCTTCTTTTTTTCCTGCTGCTATCACCACTCCCGGTTCTTTCCCTGCGGCATCCCTCTCTGCAATATGGGACGATAAGACTTTAAGCCTGCAGCCGTTAAATATAGTATGGGCCCCCGGCCGGGTGGAAAATGCCCTTATCCGGTTAAATATCTCTCCTGCCGGCCTGGTCCAGTCGATAACCAGGTCTCCGGGTGTTATCTTTGCCGTATATGTGATGCCGCTGGTGCCCTGGGGGACCGGACTATAGTCCAGTTTCTCAATGAGGTCCAGGACAGTGACCAGAAGGGGCGCTCCAAAAGCCGCCGCCTTTTTCTCCAGCGTGTCCAGGTTGTCATCCTTCCCTATATTGAATGCGGCCTGGGCATAGATATCCCCGGCATCAACCCGGTAGACTACACTGTTTATGGTGACGCCGGTAGTGCCGGCTCCGTCCAGCAGGGCGGTTATCATGGGTGAAGGCCCCCGGTATGCCGGCAGCATGGAAGGATGTACATTAAGCCAGATTCCGGGCCATGTCTCAAACATCTTTTCCGGGAGTATCATGCCGAATGACACCACAACTGCATAATCAAAGGGTATCCGGGAAAGTTCATCATAATAGTCCGGGCCGAAAGTGTCTATCTCGTATACCTCAAGCCCCCTGCTGCCGGCACATGCTTTTACCGGATTAGGGCTTGCCCTGCGGCCCCTTCCCCTTTTTTTGTCTCCATAGGTGAAAACGCCGGTCACTTTATGGGATGACTCGTCAAGTGCCTCCAGGAAAGGCAGGGAGAAATCCGAGGAACCGAAGTAGATTATATCCAAAATGAATCTCCTTTACGGGGAAGTGAATTCTTCTACCTTTTTTAAAAGTTCCATCCTGGAATCAGCATCCAGGTGGTCTATAAACAATATTCCGTTAAGATGGTCCACTTCATGCTGCAGGATGCGGGCCAGCATATCTTCGGCAATAAAATCCACCGGCTCGCCCTTTATATTAAGCGCCTTTACCTTTGTCCTGAGAGATCTTTCCACCCTGAATCCCTGGATAGAGTAAATGGAAAGGCAGCCTTCATCCCCTTCTGCCAGGTCATTGCCCACTACTTCCAATTCCGGGTTTATATAGGCCTCTGCCTTATCCTCAAACCTTACTATTATGACTCTCCTGGTAACCCCTATCTGGGGAGCTGCCAGTCCCACGCCCCCTTCATCCTGAAGCGTGTCCAGCATGTCCCTTACCAGCTCCAGCACCGGCCTGTCTATTTTCTGCACCGGTTTTGAGTTTTCCCTGAGTACGGGGTCGCCTATTTTCCTAATTTTTTTTATCGCCATCAATATCTCCTGACTGCTTCTATAAGATCCATACCGGGTCTACATCTATTATAAGCCTTATATCCTTATTTTTCCTGTAACTTTTAAGGGACTCCCCCAGAAGTCCGGTAAGCTTTTCTATTTCCCTGGTCTTTAACAGGATATGGCGCCTCCAGTACCGGTTTATCCTGTAAAAGGGTGCCGGCGCCGGACCCAGTATATCAATATCCATTTTAATGTCTCTTTTTATTTTATCCAGTATTTCTTTGGCTTCTCCGGCAACCGCCTTCTCGTCAAGGCCGGAGATGACAATATTTGCCAGGCTGGTAAACGGGGGGTAGGAAAGCTCCTTCCTGGCTGCCAGCTCTTCTGCATAAAAACTCTCATAATCCTCGTCCATACTGTGCCGTATCAGTCCCGATTCCGGCCTGTATGTCTGTATCACCACCCGGCCTTCCTTGTCCTTCCTGCCCGCCCTTCCCGATACCTGGGTTATAAGCTGGTAGGCCCTCTCATTCATGTGGTAGTCAGGCAGGGAGAGCATCCCGTCACAGTTTATGATGCCCACCAGGGTGACATCGGGTATATCGAGTCCCTTGGCCACCATCTGGGTGCCCACCAGTATAGCTTTACCCGTGGCAGAGAAGCTGTTTATTATGGTCTGGTGAGATTTTTTCCTGCTGGTTATATCTGAATCCATCCGGTATACAGGGGTATCGGGAAACATCTTGCTGATGCCTGCTTCTATCCTCTGTATGCCGCTGCCTGCCAGGAACAGGCCCTGGCTCCCGCAAACACCGCAGGTGCCTGTATATGCTTCTTCCCTGCCGCAGTGATGGCAGACCAGCCTGGATATATCCCGGTGGTAATTATAGGAAAGCTCGCAGGCGGGACAGACAGGGATGCTGCCGCAGGCATTGCATACCACAAAATTAGAAAAACCCCTGCGGTTAATAAATATTATGACCTTGTTATTTTTTTCCAGTTCTTCCCTTGCCGCCCGGTACAGCTCCCCTGAGATCAGGCTGCTGCCCTTTGTCCTGTCGGTTTTCTTCAGGTCGACCACCACTCTTTTTACTTTCCTTGTATTCTGCGCCTTTACCGGCACGGTCAGCAGGGTATAATCTTTCCTTTTAAGGGCCATATACCTGGTCTCAATAGAAGGGGTGGCGCTTCCCATTACCAGGGGGATGCCCTTGATCTCCGAAAACTTTGATGCCACATCCCTGGTATTATAGCGGACCAGGGAATTTTCCTTGTATGAGGGATCATGTTCTTCATCCATTATGATGATGCCCGGATCCTTTAAAGGGGTAAAAAGGGCTGAACGTGTCCCGATAACCACATCTACATGTCCTTTAAGTATCTCCATCCACCTGTCATAATGCTCCCCCGGGCTCATATGGGAATGGTATACGGCTACCCTGTCCCCAAACATATTCTCAAACCGCGCATACAGCTGAGGCGTAAGGGATATCTCAGGCACCAGTACCAGGGCTTTCCTTTCCCTGCTTAAGACCTGGCTGCATATATTCATATATATCTCTGTCTTGCCGCTTCCGGTGACCCCGCGGATAAGGAATTTATGGGAAGAAAAAAGTTTTT
>CAZDXU010000125.1:0-2097 GCA_964509585.1 uncultured Actinomycetota bacterium
TGCCTCATAAAGATATAATAGAAGCATATTATGATCCGGAAAACAACAGGGGGACTATAGAGGAGATCCTGGCCAAAACCATTGGTTGAAAAGCATGGATGTCATATGTATAGGTGAACTGCTTATAGACTTTCTTCCGCTCCAGTCTGGAGTAAGTTTTGAGAAAGTAAGCGAGTTCAGGAGGGTCCCCGGGGGCGCCCCTGCCAATGTAGCCGTGGGTACGGCAAAACTGGGCCTGGACTCTGCTTTTATAGGGAGGGTAGGCGATGACCGGTTTGGCAGATACCTGGTTTCTGTCCTGGAAAATAACAAAGTGGATATATCACAGCTGCAGTATGATGAAAATGCCAGGACTACCCTTGCCTTTATCTCCCTTCCCACTCCCAATACCAGAGAATTCCAATTCTACCGCGACCCTGGTGCTGATATGAACCTGGACCACCGGGAATTTGACAGGAGATTTCTACAGGATACAGGAATATGTCATTTCGGCTCCATAACACTGACGGGAGAACCTGGCAGGACTTCCACTTATGAAGCAGTTGAGACCGCCCGGGATGCCGGGGCAGTGATATCTTATGATCCCAACTGGAGGCCTATGCTGTGGCATTCCAGGGAAAGGGCAAAAAAGGTCATAACTGATGCCATACACCTGGCACATGTGGTCAAGGTAAGCCAGGAAGAGCTGGGACTTATCAGCGGGACTTCTGATATTGAAAAAGGGTCGGAAAAAATACTGGAAATGGGGCCGGTAATCTGCCTGGTGACTATGGGAGATAAGGGATGCTGCTTCCTGACCCGGGATTCTTTCGGTTATGTGCCTGCTTTCAGAGTGGATACAGTGGATGCAACCGGCTGCGGTGATAGCTTTGTGTCAGGAGTGCTTTACAGCATAGCCAAAAATGGTATTGAAAAACTGACCGAAAGCAGGCTGCGGCTTGCTGCAGCATTAAGATTTGCCAGTGCAGCAGCGGCCCTGACCGCCACCAAAAAAGGAGTGATACCATCGCTGCCCGCAAAAGATGAGGTAGATAAGTATTTATTAAAAAAACAGCAGGACATTAAAAATATGGAGGGGTGAATACCATGAGTGAAAAAATAAAGGTGGCTATTATAGGTCTGGGATTCGGCATGGAGTTTATTCCCATATACCAGGCCTATCCCGGCGCAGAAGTATTTGCTATATGCAGGAGGAATAAAGAGGAGCTGGAAAAGACCGGAAAAAGGTTTGGCATAGAAAGACTTTTTACCGACTGGAGTGACCTTCTTGATATCGATGAGATAGACGCTATTCATGTGGTGTCTCCCATTATGGACCATGCACCTATGACCATTGCATCCCTGGAGGCGGGAAAACATTGTGCCTGTACTGTTCCCATGGGGACCAGCATTGATGACCTAAGGGCCATAGTAAAAGCAAAAAACAGGTCAAAAAAAGTATATATGATGATGGAGACCGCGGTCTATACCAGGGAATTCCTATATGTTAAGGAAATGGCAGACAGCGGCAGGCTGGGCCGCATACAGTTTCTGAGGGGTTCCCATATGCAAGATATGGGGCTGGAAGGCTGGCCGGAATACTGGCTTGGTTTTCCCCCTATGTGGTATGGCACCCATGCCATATCACCCCTTCTTGCCCTGGCTGGATCCGGGGCTCAGTCGGTAGTCTGCCATGGTTCCGGCTCTATAAGCAAAGACTTTGCGTCCAGGTACGGGTCTCCCTTTGCCGTGGAGACTGCTGCATTCAAACTGAAGGATTGCAATATCATAGCCGAAGCCACCCGGTCTCTTTATGAAACTGTAAGACAGTACCGGGAAAGCCTTGATATATACGGTGATAGATTATCGTTTGAATGGGAGCAGATACAGGATGAAAACCCGGTGCTGTTTGAAGGCGGCGAAGGTGCCAGGAGGATAGAGATACCTGATACTGATAAACTTCTTCCGGAAGAGATAAAAAAGTTTACCCTTAGCGAAAAAATAGAAGATGATACCCATGTATCCTTTATCCAGGGAGAAGGACATGGCGGTTCGCACCCCCACATGGTCCACGAATATATAAGTGCTATAATGGAAAAAAGGGATTCTGCTATTGAT
>CAZDXU010000126.1:0-18431 GCA_964509585.1 uncultured Actinomycetota bacterium
GCCGCTTCTCCATGGATTACTGGTGACCTGTCTTTTATTATTTCCATCATGGTCCATGACCATGATCTGCCATATGCCGTTTATATCCGAGGTATAGGCGATTTTTTTGCCGTCAGGAGAAACAGCAGGGTAATTATCATTCCCGGGATCGTCTGTTAATCGGGCAAGTCCGGAACCGTCCAGGTCCATGCTGTAGATATCTAGATTTCCTGACCGGTCTGAAGCGAATATTATTTTTTTAACTGAGTATTCGATATCCAGGTCCCGCGGGGCGCCCTGCTCCACTTTTTCCCTGCTGACAGCCCATCCGCTTATTTCTATAGACTGATCATCCAGGTTTGCCTCTACAGACATTATGACGCCGGACTCTTCTTTTTCCCCCTCGATGGTGAAGTCCCTCAGACCAGAATTATAAGCTCCTGAGGAAGAAAAATAATATAAATACAGGGTGTTTTCACTTCCGGACTCCAGGCTGCTCCCGTCAAAATGAAGCAGGTAGCCGGAATTTAAATAGTTCGGATTTCCAAAGGCATCAGCTACATCTTGCCTCTGGAGTCCATATTCTGCCTCACCCAGAAATTTACCGAATCCTTTCGGCCCGTTTAAATATACTTCGACGCTTTCAATACCTGTTGTATCCCTGTAACTAAGATCTGCCGACCAGCCGGAAACCCCGATATCAGATTTATCGCCTTCCTCTATTGCCTGGTTGTGCTTGGGATTCTCAATGGATAACTTTATGTTTTCGTCAGTACCGGATTCTCCCGGAATGGCGACCCTTTTTCGTGTATAGCCCCATCCGGATCCCTGTATCATGGTATATACATAGAGGTGATGAACGGATCCCGGTTCAAAAGCATATCCTTCATTTTCTATGGCCAGAAGAAAGCCTGTTTCCGAAAGATGCTCACCATAGATGGCATGTGCATCCTGCGAAGTCATGCCGTAAACCGCTTCCCCCAGAAAGATCCCGCTGCTCCTGTCTCCGTCCAGGTATATTTCTACGGCTGTAATGCTGCCCTCATCAGGCTCATCAACTGTTTCTTCCTGCTGAGGCTCATCTGGCGCATCGTCTACTATTATTTCAGGCTCTTCAGGTTCCTGCATGGGCTCCCGGGCTGTGTCTGCCGGGCCGGGCCCAGAAAGCCTTAGGGCTGCCGACCCCATAAAGGCTAATGCCGCTACAAATAATATTATAAGAATTGTGGTTATTGTCTTCATATCTGGTAGTTATTATGCTGTTTATTAAATCATCATCATATATTTTAGGACACTAAAGTATAACAGAATCAGGTATTAATTAAAACATCACGATTTTACCGGTCTGCTATCCATATAATGAAAAGGCTGATATAAATAAGTGGTTATATAATTTTTTGATTTATGGTATTTTACTTCTATATGTGGAAGCTTTTTTTGGAGTCAAAATTTGAGGAAATTTTTAATAGCAGTATCTTTTATAAACAGCATTCTCTATTTCGCCATATATTCATATTTTGATACCATAATGGGGATTATCGGCCCTACCGATCTTTCCGGGGGTTTTCAGAGCTTCCTAAAGGTCCTGGTTTTGGTAGCGGCTGGTTTTTGCGTGGGACTTATGCCCATGCTCCTGCTGTCGCCGGGGATGAAGCGGAGCCGTATGGACATCAGGAACCTCATACTGGTGGGCATAGTACCTTTCATGCTGCTCATGATCTCACCGGGACCGGTTTCCGGTTTTATAATCACAACTATTTTTTCCGGGAATGAAAGCATCAGGGAACTTTTATTATACCTGCTCTCGAGGCAATTCCTGTGGTCCGTGTGGCTGGGATTTGCCCTGGGAACGTCGGTAAGGATATCATTTAAGAAAAGGCCCCGCAGGCATGCGGTCAGCTATAGTGCCCGGGAAGAACAGGCAATAGAAGAAAAGCAGGATGAAGCTAACAAAGAGCTCTAAGTTCACCTATTTCAGAAAAGATGACGGTAAGCAGGAAAAGAGAAGAGATCATGGGAAGATGCGTATACTGCTTATCGCCATATGCTTTGTTAATATCTTCCTGTATTACACCGCATATTCTTATTTTGACAATATACTGACAGCCCTGGCAGTATACGGACTTCCAGTGGGTTTCCTGACTTTTCTCAAGTACTTCATAATATTTGTCCTGGGTTTCCTGATCGGGCTCCTGGTGGTACTGGGCATGAGGCTCCGGGTGAGCATGAATTATTTCGATATGAAGGTCCTGCTTCTTGCCGGTTTTTTACCGGCGCTTGCCATTATCCTTTTATATTCAGGACTGGTAAGTCTTCTGGTAAACACTTTTTTTGCCGGCAATGAGACCATAAGCGAGCTATATTATTATTTCTTCTCCAGGACTGATATCTGGAGTCTATGGCTGGGCGTAGCCGCGGGGGCATCGGTCAGGCTCAGGCTTATGCAGCCCAAAAAAAAGTACAAGCACCAGGCAATGGAATAAGATCCCGGGATCATTATGATCCCATATCAGAAGATCCTGGAATATTACAATGATCAAAGCTTATTTTCGCTTTAATCTCTTTAATGACCCAATAGCTTCGATTACTTTTTTGGTTTCTTCAGAGATCTCCTGGACCATATCGTGTTTTTTGGAAACTTCTTCCAGGGCTTTTTCTTTTTCGCTTTCAGTAGTTCTTATTGCCCTGCCGGTAATAATATTTGCAGTATTATTAAAAAACTCCATATACCCTTTCTGAATTGCGATATATTCTACAGTTTTTCCATTCCGGTACTTTACTATTCCAACCTTCAGCTGGCAAACCACCGGTATATGATCGGGCAATATGCCCATACTTCCTTCCACAGAAGGTACGCTTATAAAATCTACCTCTCCCTGGAATATTTTTTCTTCAGGGCTTACAATGGATGCTATAATTTTCTTTTTAGTCATTTCTACTGACTTCCTTCTTGATCCGACCCCTCTTTTTGCATCTTCTCAGCTTTTTTTTCAGCTTCTTCTATATTGCCGACCATGTAAAATGCCTGATCGGGGTAATCGTCATATTTCCCTTCAACAATTGCCTTAAAGCCTTTAACGCTTTCTGCGACACTTACATATTTACCTTCTTTTCCTATAAACTGCTCTGCTACAAAGAATGGCTGTGAGAGAAACTGTTCTATTTTCCTGGCCCTCTGGACTGTCAATTTGTCTTCTTCTGAAAGTTCGTCAATTCCAAGTATTGAAATTATATCCTGCAGCTCTTTATTCCTTTCCAACACTTCCTTTACTTTTCTTGAGATATTATAGTGCTCCTGGCTTACTACTTCCGGGTCCAGTATCCTGGACGAAGAAGCCAGCGGGTCTACCGCGGGATACAGGCCCCTTTCAGATATATCCCGTGACAGCACTACCGTTGAATCGAGATGCGCAAAAGTTGTAGAGGGGGCAGGGTCTGTGAGGTCGTCTGCCGGAACATAAACTGCCTGCACTGAAGTTATGGATCCCTTTTTCGTAGACGCTATCCTTTCCTGCAATTCACTCATCTCGCTTGCCAGGGTCGGCTGGTACCCGACAGCTGAAGGCATCTTTCCCAAGAGAGTCGACACTTCCTGCCCTGCCTGGACAAACCTGAAAATATTATCTATAAAAAGCAAGAGATCCTTGCCTTCAAAATCCCTGAAATACTCAGCCATTGTAAGTGCGGTGAGAGCAACCCTGAGCCTTGCGCCGGGAGGCTCGTTCATCTGGCCAAAAACAAGAGCGGTATTTTCCAGGACCCCGGACCTTTTCATTTCCAGCCATAATTCATTTCCTTCTCTTGTCCTCTCTCCCACTCCCCCGAAAACCGAAAGTCCTTTATGTTCGATAGCTATATTATGTATTAGCTCCATTATTATTACAGTTTTGCCAACCCCCGCACCTCCAAACATCCCGATTTTGCCGCCCTTGACAAAAGGGCATAAAAAATCTATTACCTTAACGCCAGTCTCGAAAAGCTCTGTTTTTGTATCTATGTCTCCAAGTTCCGGAGAATTCCTATGTATTGAAAGTTTGTGCTTTGCTTTTACCTCTTCTTTTTTCAGGTCTTTTGTATGGCCCAGGACATCAAAGATCCTGCCAAGCGTTTCAGCTCCCACCGGTACCTCGATATGCCTGCCTGTGTTTCTAACCTTCATGCCCCTCGAGAGCCCGTCAGTGGAAGACATAGCAACAGCTCTTACCCTGTTGTTTCCAATAGACTGCTGTACTTCCACAATTATTTTTTGGTTTTGAGGGCTATTGCTGGAACTGTCTTCCAGGCTTCCATTTTCTGAAGGCTTATTGATCTCCAGGGCTGTATAGATCTCAGGAATATTTCCTTTAGGAAATTCAACATCCAGAACCGGTCCCCTGATGCTAACTATTATTCCCGTATCCTTTATATCATTCATAAAATCTGATTTCTCCTATATCAGACATAAGTCTCAGCTCCCGATACCACTTCTACTATCTCAGTGGTAATCTCCTGCTGCCTCAGCTTATGGTATTTTCTTGTTAAATCTTCAATCAGCTCGTCTGAATTATTGCTTGCCTTGCCCATTGAAGTTGCCCTTGCCCCGATCTCGCTTGCGGTAGATTCCAGCAATGCGCCGTATATCCTGGTGAAAATATATTCTGGCACTATAGAATATACAATTTCTTCAAGGGAAGGCTCGTAATAAAAATCGGGCAGGTACCTGCATACCATGGGGCTCTGGCCGCTTTGTTCCTCTATCCTTATTTTTTCTTCTACATGTTCCTTTATTGGGATCGGAAGCAGCTGTATTGCTCTGGGGTCCTGCGATACAGGGTTGATGTATTTTGTGTAACATATTATTACTTTATCGGCATCGCCTACTATATATCTTGATATCAGATCCCTTGAGATCTTTGTGGCATCCATAAACCTGGGCCATTCAGATAAATGCTCATATACTTTCATCAGCTCATAACCCGCATGCTGGAAATGGTTCTTTCCCCTGGTGCCGATGATATCAATGGCAACCTCCAGGCCCTCTTCCCTGTATTTTTTTATCTGCCTTTTCATTAATTTAAATATATTAGAATTATATGCGCCGCAGAGGCCCCTGTCTGCGGTCATTCCAAGGATCAAAACAGCCTTTTTATCTTCCCTTTCTGCGACAAGCCTGTCATCCATTACTTCCTTGCAGAAACCAAGATTATAAATGAAATCCTCAACCTTCTCTACAAAAGGCCTTGCCTCCTCTATCCTTTGTTGTGCTTTATTTATCCTGGAAGAAGCGATCATCTGCATGGCTTTAGTAATTTTCCGCGTATCTTTTAAGTTATCTATTCTTTCCCTTACTTCTCTGCCCCTTGCCACTTATTCTTCCACCTCTCCTTCCATGCTGGACTTGAAATCCCTTATGGCGCCTTCTAGATCTTCCTGAAGCTCTTCATCTATGTCTTTTTTCTGTGAGATCTTATCTATTATTTCTTTTTGTGATCCATGCATATATGAGATAAATTCCTTTTCAAAATCCTTTATTCCGCTGACGGAAACATCATCTAAAAAACCGTGTGTCAAGGCAAAGATTATTAAAACCTGGTCTTCGACCGCTATCGGCCTGTACTGATCCTGTTTTAATATTTCCTGTATTCTTTCCCCTCTCTTCACCTGTTTTTTTGTTTCCTTATCAAGCTCTGTGCCAAACTGTGCAAAGGTCTCAACTTCGCGGTATCTTGAAAGGTCAAGCCTCAGCATCCCGGATACTTTTTTCATTGCCGGGATCTGCGCATTTCCCCCGACCCTTGATACTGACATGCCGGCATTCACTGCGGGCCTTATACCTGCATTAAAGAGGTCCATGTCTAAATATATCTGGCCGTCTGTTATTGAGATCAAATTAGTCGGTATATAGCTTGAGATGTCTCCCCCTTTTACTTCCACTATTGGTATAGCAGTTAGGGAGCCCCCCTTTAATTTTTTTGAAAGCTTGGCAGAGCGCTCAAGAAGCCTTGAATGTATATAAAAAATATCCCCGGGGTATGCTTCCCTTCCAGGAGGCCTTCTAAGCAGTAATGATATTTCCCTGTAGCTTACCGCATGTTTTGAGAGGTCGTCATACATGACAAGGGCATGCTTTCCATTGTACATGAAATACTCTCCCATAGCGCAGCCTGCATATGGGGCAATATATTGCAGGGCAGCCGGATACCTGGCAGATGCAACAACCAATGTTGTGTGGTCCATAGAGCCGGTTTCTTTAAGCTTGTCTGCAATTCTTGCAGTTAATGATGTTTTCTGGCCGATTATTACCAGGATGCAGTACACATCTTTGCCCCTCTGGTTCATTATAGTGTCTAACAGAATTGCTGTTTTGCCAATTCTCCTGTCGCTTACAATAAGCTCCCGCTGGCCCCTCCCGATGGGTACCATGGAATCAATTGCTTTTATGCCAGTTTGCAGCGGTTCCTGCACAGGCTGCCTTTCTACAACTTCTGGAGCCTTGAATTCTATAGGCCTGTATTCTTTTGCCTTTATGGGGCCCTTATCATCAAGCGGCCTGCCAAGGGGATCTACTATTCTTCCAGCAAGCTCTTCTCCAACAGGCACCCTTAATACATTGCCGGTCCGCCTTACCATATCGCCTTCCTGGATGCTCCTGCTTTCACCCAGGATGATCCCGCCTATCTCGTCTTCTTCCAGATTCAGGGCAAGGCAGTATATGCCGCCGGGCAGCTTTAGCATTTCCCCGGATACAGCTTTAGGCAAACCTCCAATCCTCACAATTCCATCACCAGCTTCAAGCACTCTTCCTATTTCCTCTATCCTTGATCCCTTCTTATACTTTTCCAGATTTTCGCTGATGATGTCTGCTATTTTCTCGGGTCTTATGTTAAGAGCCAATGTCTTCACCCCGCAGGTCTATAGATCCTAAATTTTCTTTCATGGCCTCCATTTTTCCCTTTATGCTTAAATCAATAAAACTATCCTTGACCTGTATGATGAGCCCGCCTAATATTGATCCATCTATAATATTAATTATCCTTGAATCCACATTAGTTTTTTTGTCCACTTTATCCTTGATCATTTCAATGGTTTTTTTGTCAAGCTTTACAGCGCTTATAACTTCAACATCTACCTGCTTTCTTAGATCATTTATAAGCTCAGCATATTTATTGCAAATGTCCCCCAGGCGGTTAAATAAGTCTAGAGCCATAAGGGTGGTTGCTGCAGCTTTCATTGCAGCCGAAGCATTATCCCCCAGAGCTTCCAGCAGAATGCAAACTCTCTGGTCAAGGCCCATGCCTCTATCAGCGAAAGATTCCTTCATGACCGGATCCTCATCCATAATATTTCTCAGGCTCAGCAATTCCTTTTCAAGCTTTTCAACTGAATTTTCTGCCAGACCTATATCAAGGAAGGATCTTGCCAGGTATTCAATCTTTTTGCTGTTTTTGTTTGCCATTTAAATCTTTTCTATCTCTTTCAAGCTATCCTCTATGATTTTTTTATGGTCCTTTTTTGAAATGCTTTTGGAAATTAGATTTTCAGCTGCACTGAATGAAAGCTCGATGATCCTGTCCCTGATCTCCTCAATAAATTTCTCTTTTTCCCTTTCAATTTCTTCTCTTGCTTCTTCGAGCATTTCCCTGGAAGCGGCTTTTGCTTCCTTTTCAATATCCCTTTTTATCTTTTCCGCTTCTGCCTTGCTGTCTTCTATTACTTTTTTTGCTTTCTCCCATGCTTTGTCTAGTTCTTCTTTTTGCTTTTCTAGGATCTTCTGAGCTTCTACCTGTTTCCTGTCTGCGTCATCTATCTTCTCTCTTATCTCCTTTTGTCTTTTGCTGACAGCATCATCTACAGGCTTGAGGGCAAACTTCCACAACAAAAATGCCAGTATTCCAAAAACAATTATTGACCAGAAGATAGTGCTGGTCATGGGGTTTAATATATTTAAAACCTGATCCAATTTCTGCCGCCCTTTTTAAGATATTTAGCCTTATATTACAAAAATTAGTAAAAAAGCAATAACCAGTGCATAAAGAGCTATAGCTTCAGCAAATGCAATTCCAATAAACATTGCTGTCTGTATCTGGTTTGCGGCTTCTGGCTGCCTTGCTATCCCTTCCAATGCCTTTCCCACCAGCTTTCCTATTGCAAGCGCCGGTCCTATCGATCCTATTCCTATAGCGAATCCTGCGGCTAATACTGCAGCTGTCTGTGTATCCATTTATACGATCCTCCCTTGGTTAATGCTTTTCGCTTATTGCTTCATTTATATACATTGAAGACAATACAGCAAAAATATACGCCTGTATTGCCCCAACAAATATTTCAAACAGGTTCATTATCTCCGCAAACGGAATTGACACCGCCGCTATGTAATAACTTTTAAAATATATGATCAGCCCCAGGGCCACAAATATAATGATGTGGCCGGCAAGCATGTTTGCAAAAAGCCTTAAAAACATGGAAAAGGGTTTTGCAATTGCGCTTATGATCTCAATCGGTATCACTATTACATACATCCAGGAGGGGACCATTGCCGGCGCATAGGTCCTGAAATAACTCCATCGGTTTTTAGCAATATTGGTAATTTGCACAACAATAAATACAAAAACCGCAAGCGTTAACGGTACTATTGGGTTTGCCGTGGGAGCATAAGCGCCAGGTATCAGCCCAATTAGATTATTGGAAAGGACAAATAAGAAAATGCCTGCAATAAAGGGCCACCATTTCTCTCCTGCTTTTTTGCCCATCATATTATAGACAAGGTATCTTTTTACAAAATATATGAAAAATTCTACAGCAGTTTGCCCTTTTGTAGGGCGGGTTTTAGGCTTTATGGCTAGAAAATAAAATAGTATAAAGAAAAGAAAGCCGGCCCCTGCCATAGAAACAGCCAGGTTTGTAATTGAAATATCTATGCCAAATACTTTTATTGGCACAAGGACTTCCAGCTCGAAATTCTCCAATACCTCCAAAGTCCTTTCCTGCATTTATACCTTCCTGCCTATTTTTTAAATATCCGTCCTCTGTATAACAAAAATACTTCCAAACCTAGAAATATTATAAACAATATGGCAAAAAATATTAAGAAAGCAATAATATTGACAGGGACAAACCTTACAGCTACAAAAAACATAATTCCAAGAAAGGCAAGCTTGCCATAAAAAACATAAACAGCCAGCTGCAAAGCTTTCATGTCCTGCCTCCTGTATATATATTTATATACATTTACAGTTATGACAAACATGACGTAAACCAGTACTGCAGCCATCATAAAGGAAAGGAAAAGGGTAAAACCAGAAAAAAAGAAAAAAAGCAGCGAAGCCACAGCTAAAACCGATCCGCTTATGATGCTTGTCCTAAAATTTAAACCAGCCATGCCGCCTGTTGTCTCAATATCGAAAAATAAATATACTTATACTCTCTTGCTAGATATTATACGGATATTTATCAATATGATTTGAGGTTAGCAAGACCTATATCAATCCTGGTACATGAAACATCCGTCACTGTCTTTATGGCCGGAATTGGTGATATTTGTCTTTTGCCCGGTCTGGATGTCGTAAATGATGATATCCTCTTTGCCGCCCGACCTCTGTTCATAGACTATTAGCTTCCCGTCAGGGGAGAACATGGGATGTCCGTCCCAGTCGCCGTTGGTGGTTACCCTTATCTCATCCTGATCCCTTATATCAGCATAGTATACTTCGCTGTTATTGCCGAAATACCTGGTATATGTAAGTTTGGTGGAGTCAGGGGACATATCGGGGGTCCTTCTCCTCTCATGGCGGGAGAATATCCTGGATACAGCGGAACCGTCGCTGTTCATGATATATATATCATCATGGCCCGGCATTCCGGACTCGAATATGACTTTGGAATCGAAAGGATGAGCGCTGGGATGCCAGTCATGGCCCCCGCTGTTATGGGTCAGCCTTTTCTGGCCGGATCCGTCTGTGTTTATGCGGAAGATCTCCCAGTCCCCATCTATATAAACTTCAAAGAATATGTATTTCATATCATGAGACCAGGAAGGATAGGCGCTTCTATAGCTGTTATTGGTGAGCTGCCGTTTGTCACTTCCGTCCCAGTCCATGATCATTATCTGCCACACTCCCCCTATATCGGCAGTGTAGGCAATCTTTTTCCCGTCAGGCGAGACTTCGGGGTATAGGTCTTCGCTATTGCTGTCAGTCAGCCTTTGTACTCCGGAGCCGTCTAGATTTATGCTGTAAATATTATAATTGCCATCGCGGTTTGAATTGAATACTATTTTCCTGACACTATAACTGTCCTGATCATGGCTGCCGGCAGAGCCTGAAGCCTGGCTGCTGCCTGCGGCATCATCACCGCTGCTTTCCTGCTGCTGTTTCTGCAGGAATTCCCGGACCTTGTCCCTGCTGACGGCATATCCCTCGATTATGAGGGTATCGCTGGACAACAGTGCCTGAATGTCAACTGAAGCTTCTATGACCGCTTTTTCCTGTCTTTCTCCTGATATAAATACATCAGTCTTCTCGAAATTATAATTATCTGCTCCTGACTGGCTCTCTGCATAAATGAACAGGGTGTGTTTGGTCCCCGGCTCCAGTCCAGGATCCTTAAGATCAATATTATATCCGCTGTAAAGATAATCCTGCCTGCCGAAAAAATCGACCACTCCGGAACGCGGTATGCCATAATCTGCTTCACCCAGCTCTATACCGAACCCCCGGGGACCGTTTAAAAACACCCTTACGCCGCTTATCCCGGTACTGCCCGAGGCGGTTGAATCAAGGGCCCAGCCTCTTATCCTCTGCAGGCTGTCAACTGGCTTCTGTTTATTGGGCTCGTCAATAAATATCTTTATATCGGCATTTCCCGGCTTCTGGCCGGTGATATTTATCTCCTGCCTCAGGTAATCCCAGCCGCTTTCAGCATGGTAGTAATATATATATATAAAATGGGTGGAACCCGGCTCCAGGTCCAGGCCTGTGTCCTTCCACCTGAAACTGAACCCGGTATCTGCCAGGTCAGGGCCGTAGAGCTCTGCCGCCCGGGAAGATGCTGTCCCGTACGAGGCAGCTCCCAGGTATATGCCGTTTTCCATATCCCCGTCAAGGTATATCTTTACAGTATCCTGCTCCGGTTCTTCTCCTCCTGCATCCCCTGTTTTTTCATCTTTATCTTCGGGCCCCCCTGTTTCCTGCAGGTCGAGAACAGCTTCTTCCGTCCCGGCTTCATCTCCCCCGGGGCTGTCTCTGTCAGGGTCTCCAGTCCGGAATCCGGCTTCCTCTGCCCGGGGTTCCTCCAGGGTCTCCAGCCCGGGAGCAGTATCCGGTTTATTGTCAGACACTATGGATATGCTTTCTTCTTCCAGGGGAGCTTCTGCAGCCAGCTCCATATCCGGGGAGGCGCCGGTCATCTTGCTGATAAAAGTGGTGAGAAAAAGAGAGGAAACTATCACAAACAGGATTAAAAATAATATTAAGATAACTTTCATATAATAATTTTATAAAACTATTAAATCTTCCATTTTTATTATAGTAGTATAAAAAACTTTTTTATACAAACAGAATTGAAGCCGCAGGGTAAGGACAGCCCAAAAACCGGATCTATTTTTTGGCTTAAGATTGTTTGAATAACTGATATAATAGGGCCAGACAATAAAAACTTTATAATGCCGGATGAAGAAAAAGAGAATAATGATACTGGGCATGAGCCCCATGCCCTTTGAGAATGATATAAAAGTATACGGTACCGGTATCAGGACCTGGCAGTTTGCCCAACCCCTGCTGCAGGAAGGCCACAGGCTTTGCATTGCTGGATATGCCATCCCCTCGGCCTATCCCGATGGCTTTGAAAGCGTGCATAATGAGGATTTCCGTACCGGTAAATACGGCTTCCGGTATCATATACTGAATAAAAAGGATTTTGAGGATAAAGGCCTGCTGGCGGACATAGCTGCGGATTTCCAGCCGGACTGCCTGGTGGGCTGCACTTTTTATCCCTCATATATGGCAGCCGGACTTAGACGGGCGCTTTCCGGCAAAAAGGATAATCCTGCAATCCTTCCCTTATGGGCAGACCTTTTCGGGCATGTGATGGCCGAGGCCCAGGCCAGGGCATTTATGGACGGCGATGATTCCCCCCTTTTTCACTACTGGAACAGCGAATACAATATACTTAAGGAAGCGGATATATTCTCCTGTGTTTCAGGAAGGCAGGAATATGCCACCATCGGTGAGCTGGGTACCGCAGGAAGGCTGAACCGGCATACCTCGGGCTACAGCTTTACCAGGACCATACCCTGCGGGCTTCCCGAAGAGAAGTTCAGGCAAGCCGGGAAAGTGATTAGGGGCAAAAACGGGATAACCGGTGAAGACTTCGTTGTCCTGTGGTCGGGAGGCTATAATACATGGACCGATGTGGATACCCTTTACGAAGGACTTATAAGGGCTATGGAAAAAGATGATTCCATAAAATTCGTATCCACGGGGGGAGAGATACCGGAGCAGGACCGCAATACTTATCCCCATTTCCTAGCGCTTATCAGGTCCGGCAGGTTTGCGGACAGGTTCATAATGAAGGGCTGGATCCCCGGAAGCGATGTGCCCGGCCATTATCTGGAGGCTGATATTGGGATAAATATTGACAGGGACATCTATGAGGTAAGGCTGGGCAGCAAAAACCGGATACTGGACTGGTTCAGGGCCGGGCTTTGCGTCCTGTCCTCAGATGTATGTGAGCTTACGGAGCAGATGGCCGCTGCCGGTGCCGGATTTGTTTTCCGGCCGGGCCATGCCGCAGGCCTGGCCCATATGATACTGATGCTTTCCTCAGACCGGCAAAAAGTAAAGGAAACCGCAGAGGCAGGCAGCAGATGGGGCAGCGAAAAGTTCAGTTTTGGGCGGACCACGGAGCCTTTCCGGAAATGGGTGCAGGAACCGGTTACGGCTCCTGATCACGGCAGGCAAAAGGTGCTGTTTTCACAGATGCAGGAAGCACTAGATAATCTGCAGAGTATATCAGAGGGCCAGGAGAGGATGATAGCAGAAAGGGATCTCCATATAGAAGAACTCCAGGCCATAGTAAAAAGGCGCCTGCCATACAGGATGTACGGCTACCTAAAGAAAGCATTAAGGATATTAGGGAGAAGGCAGGATAGGGGGACAGATGAATAATAGAAGCCTTATCGTAATAGTAACCTACAACAGCCAGGACTTTATAGAGGACTGCCTTAAGTCTGTAACAGACCAGGCATATAGCGGATGGAAGCTTATAGTAGTCGACAATAATTCATCGGATGAGACCCTGGCCAGGATAAGACAGTTCCGGAACCAGACTGCCAGGCTTGATAATGATAATTTCCGGCTGGTGCGCCTTAGGAGCAATAAGGGATTTTCCTGGGCGGTAAACCATGCAGCCCTGGACCTTGTCCCCAGACGGGAAAAGGATCCATTCGAATACCTTATACTACTAAACCCGGATATCTGCCTTTTTCCTGATGCCCTGGAAAAACTGGTGTCCACATTCCATATCCGATCACCGGAGGAAGCCTCTGCCATTGGAGCCTGCGGAGGTCTTATACTGGAATATGACCGGGATGTCATACAGCACCGGGCAGGAAGGATAACCGGCAACTTTATCACCAGCCATGAAGGGGCGGGGGAGAAGTTCGAAATAAGTCCTGGGGGGGCAGATGCAGGCCTGGTAGAGTCAGATTATGTCACCGGCGCTTTCTTTGCCACCAGGTATGATCTATTCTGCCGGTCCGGAGGTTTTGACAGGGGTTACCGCCCCGTATATTTCGAAGAGCTGGACTACTGCCTCAGGCTCAGGGAAGCCGGCTGGCGGGTGGCTGCCAACCAGTCAGCCGTATGCAGGCATTTTGAAGGGGCATCGGTGAAAAGCTTCAGCCAAAGGTTCTACCGCCATTATCATAAGAACAGGCTAAGGTGCGCCCTCCTCAATATGGACATCCTGGAGCTTGTGCGCATCTTCCTTCCCGCAGAGATAGGATGGTTCAGGAAGGGCGCCACCAGGGACCAGGCAGCCCCCCTTTTATATGCCTACTTCATGAATTCGGTTTTTTTATTATTCAACCTGGGACTCAGGATAAAAAATCATGTTATATTGAACAGAATAGAGTTAAAATGAGTGACGGTCTCTATTTGATCATTACAATCAAAATATAATCACCGGGAGAGGGAAATGGTACTAGATTCTTCAAAAAAGAAGGCAAAGACCAGGGTATCCATAATAAGTTATGATATCGTGGGCAAGAAGATGGCAGGGCCGGGCATAAGGTTCTATGAATTTGCCAGGGTCCTTTCAAGATATATGGATGTCACGCTTCATACCCCCAATAAGGTGGATATAGGTGTGGAAGGGATAAGACTCAGGCATTATAATACAAAAAACTATAACAGCCTGGCAAAGAATATGGAAAATGCTGATGCAGTGATCATACAGGGGCATATCCTTTACTACTTTCCCTTCCTTAAGAATTTTTCGGGCAAGATCATCGTGGACCTGTATAATCCATTCAACCTGGAGAGCCTGGAGATGTATAGGGAAAGCAGCATTGCCGAAAGGCTCAGGATCGACCGGAGCAATAATCATATAATAAAGCTGCAGCTGGCCATCGGGGATTATTTCATATGCGCTTCCGAAAAACAGAGGGACTACTGGCTTGGCATGCTGAGCGCCATGGGAAGGGTCAATCCCTACAGCTATGATGCTGATAATACACTGAGGACCCTTATAGATGTAGTTCCCTTCGGGATACCAGCAGAGCCTCCCAAAAGGGCAGGCAGCTCTATTTCCAGCATTATCCCCAATATCAGGGAAGGCGACAAGATCCTTCTATGGGGCGGAGGCATATGGAACTGGCTGGACCCCATGACCACCATAAAAGCATTATGGGAGACTGCCCGGGACCGGGATGACCTAAAGCTGCTTTTTATGGGGATCAAGCATCCGGACCCCAAGCTTCCCGAGATGAAAAAATGCCTGGACGCCATAAAACTATCCCGGGAGCTGGGATTATATAATGACAAGGTATTCTTCAATGAATGGACCCCCTATGATATGAGGCAGACACTGCTTCTGGAAGCCGATGCCGGCCTTTCCATACACCAGGAAAGGATAGAGACAGAGTTCTCATTCCGCACCCGGGTCCTGGATTATATATGGGCAGGCCTTCCCGTTATAACCACGGAAGGCGATTCGATTGCCAAGATGGTCAAAGAAGAAAATATCGGGGAAGTGGTAAAGTATGAGGACACTACCCAGCTGGCCAGGGTCATGGAAAGCATATTGGAGAATAAGAGCCTGCAGGATATATACAGGAAGAATATCAAAAAGATAAGGACCAGGTTCTTCTGGGAAAACGTGACCAGACCCCTGGTAAGATACTGCAGGGATCCCCACTATGCTGTGGACAAGAAGAAGACCTACCAGCTGGTAGAATACCAGAACAGCCGGCTAAAGAATATGATAAAGGAAAGATTCGAGGGATGCACCAATATACTTATGGTCACCCGGGACAAACTGTCTGATAAGGAACTTGTTGCCGACGGGGAAGTGGGCAAGGTATTTTTCCTGGACCTGGACAGCCAGAAGCATAAGGAGAGGACCGGTAAAGACCTGGACGAGATAGGAAGGCTGAAGGAGAGCATTACCCAGCGGACAAAGTTTGACGGCATGATAATATCAAATGCCTACCAGGAGATAGAGCCGAAGTTTTTCCATGACCTGGTCAATGTGCTGGGCGAGAAACTAAAAAGGGGCGGTCTCCTCTTTATCTCCCTTCCCGAAAACAGGGGGCTTGTCCAGCTCCTGGGACAGGGGAAAGCCAGGGACAGGACCGGGATAAGGATAGATGACTTTACTATGGAATATATACTCAAGGATTATGGTTTCAGCATAATCGACCGGGGAGACTGGGACAGTATCGAACAGGCGGAAAGGATTCTGGGAGATCAGGAACTGGGGCAGGTATACGGGAAAAATGAGCTGTTTGAACTGTTCGAGATCGGGATGGACCGCAGCAAATTCGAGGAGCTGGAGCTTTTGAGCCGGTTCGACATCCTTGAATCGGAGGAGCTTGCGGCTGACAGGTCGGTAAAGGGAAGGCTTAAAAGATATAGCTACCTGCTTGCCAGCATGTATTTTGAGAATATGAGGAAAAGCTATAACCAGTCCATGATGAATCTCAGCAATAATGTCCATCTGCAGATAAACCGGGAGATAAATGAGCTTAACCGCAAGAACAGGGAAAGGATGATACTCATATATTTCAATATATTCAGGACCCTGTATCAGGAGATAAAGGGACTGGGGTATGATATAAAAAGCCTCAAACACCTGCTGGATGATATGCTCATAAAGAAAAAGTCAAAAATAACGGGCGACAGCATAGACCAGAACCTGAAAGTGCTTTTAAGGGATATGGAGAATATTGACAGGATACTTGGTCTTTCCATAACCCACAAATATTATCTGGCCAGGAAAAAGTAGCATAAAAGGATTAAATCTGATATAAGAGTTAGTTAATAATATGGCAGGGGAGAAAAAAAGTTGAGCCTTTTATATTCAGTCTTACTCATCTTATTGAGTATTTCTATTGCAGTAGGAGGCCAGCTGCTGCTAAAGATCGGCATAAACAGGATGGGTATCAGCGATTTCGGCAGCTTAAGCGCTGTGGGCGGATTCTTTTCCGGGATAATCAAAAGCCCGATGGTCATTGCCGGCCTTCTGCTTTATGCCATATCTGCTGCCATATGGATGATAGTCCTGTCAGCCGCAGACCTTAGTTTTGCCTATCCCTTTTTAGGTTTTACTTATGTGCTGGTACCGGTATTGTCAAAATCCATCCTCAGGGAAGATGTAAACCCGATCCGCTGGATAGGAGCTTTTATCAGAACTGCAGGCGTAGTGGTCTTATCAAGAGGTTAGAACACATCAAAGCGAGGTAATAATTGCCGCAGGAAGACGACCCCTTAATATCGATTATAACAGTAAACTGGAATGGTAAAAAATACCTTTCAGACCTGTTTTCATCCCTTATGGCCCAGAACTACCCCCGGGACAGGCTGCAGCTTATAATGGTGGATAATGCCAGCACTGACGGATCTGCAGACTATGTAAAAAGGAAATTCCCCCAGGTGGAAGTAGTCAGGCTGGAAAAGAACCTGGGTTATGCCGGAGGAAATAATGAAGGTTTTAGCAGGGCCAGGGGCAGATATATCGCCCTTATAAATAATGACTGCATTGCTGATCCCGACTGGCTATGCGAGATGCTGTCTATTTTTAAAAGATCATCGGATGATGCAAAAATAGGGGCCGTGGGGCCCAAAGTAGTCTTTTTCTGGCCCTATATCTCCCTCCAGCTTCTTTCCGGCAGCATAAACATCCGGCAGGACGGGAACAAAAGAACACCTGCCAGGCGGCTGGGGATAAGGATACTTGATGCCCGGGTAAAAAGCAGCGCTTCCGGCAGCAAATGGAAGTCCTCCGGGATAAAATATATGGACGGCTTCCATCCTCTCGAGACTGATGACAGGGGAAGGGTTTCAAGATGGAGCCAGGGGAACGCAGCGGTAGCGCTACCCATCTATGACCTGGAAAAACCCACCTATGTGGAACTCAGGCTATCGTCCCAGATGTCTCCCAATCACTTAAAGGCGGTTATCGGGGAAGAGATAATAGGGGATATCAGGCTGGGAAAGCGGACCAGGAAAATAATGCTCAGGATCCAGCCGGAGATGTATATACACAAAAGGGATGTAATAAACAGCTGCGGTGTGAAGATCAACCGCTCCCTTTACAGCATGGACCGGGGTTTTATGAATTTTGATGAAGGGCAGTACGGCAGGATAGAGGAGGTATTCGCACTGAGCGGAAGCAGCTTTATGGCGGACAGGGAGATGCTTGAAGATGCCGGGTATTTCGACCCCGTTTTTTTTACCTATTATGAGGATATCGACCTTTTCTGGCGGGCAAGGCTCAAGGGATGGAAACACTTCTTCACGCCAAATGCCCTGGTCAGGCATCATCACTGCGGCTCAGGCCGGGAATGGTCCTATGATTTTACCTATAATGTCCTGCGTAACCGGCTGCTCATGATCTTTAAATGCGGCTGGCCGGCACTGGTGCTGAGAAGCCTGGCAGCATTTGCTGCGGCAAAGGCCATACATAGTATTTATTATCTGGCCCGTCTTTTAAGGGGCGACCGGACCAGAAGGATAGACATAGGCATAAGGTTCAGGATATTTTTCAAGCTTTTCTATCTTCTTCCGTCATTTTTGCCCAGGAGGGCATCCATAAGGTCCTCCAGGAAGATAAAGGACAGGCAGATAAGGCAATGGTTCAGGGATTTTAAATAATCACGTATCGTGGTAGCATTCTTGACTATGAAAAAAATAGCCATCTATGACAGATATCTATCCACAGCCGGAGGAGGCGAGAGGTACAGCTGCAAAATGGCA
>CAZDXU010000127.1:0-2093 GCA_964509585.1 uncultured Actinomycetota bacterium
ACATATTATTAGATAAGGAGAGATAGGTATGGCATTAAGCGGTTTAGAGATATTCAAGAAACTGCCCAAGACTAATTGTAAAGACTGCGGATTTCCCACATGCCTGGCCTTTGCCATGCAGCTGGCAGCAGGGAAAGTGGAGCTGGATAAGTGTCCCCATGTATCGGAAGAGGCCAAGGCAGCCCTGTCCGAAGCTTCCCAGCCGCCAATACTCAAGGTAGAGATAGGCGCCGGTGACAATGCATTTACTCTGGGAGAAGAAACCGTACTTTACAGGCATGACAGGACCTTTGTCAATCAAAATGCTTTCGCAGTGACCGTAAGTGACGATATGGCTGAAGATGAGATAGAAAAACTGGTTAAGGATATCGACAGTATCTCCTATGAGAGGGTTGGCCTTACCCTGGCCCTTGACTCGGTCTGTATCAAGAACAGGTCGGGCGACAAGGGCAAGTTTATGGCTGCCGCAGAAAAGGTGAGCTCTATCACCAAAAAACCCATGATCCTGATATCAGGCGATGTTGGGACCCTGAAGGAAGCTGCAGTGAAGTTTAAGGACTTAAAACCCTTGCTGCATGCAGCCACTGCGGAAAATATAGATGAGATGGCATCAATTGCCAAAGAATCAGGATGTCCCATTGCTGTAAGGAGCGAGACTATAGACGGCATAATGGAGCTAACGGGGAAGCTCAGGGATGAAGGCATAAAGAATATAATAATCGATGCGGGTTCCAGGAAACTAAAAAAGGACCTGGAAGGCCAGGTGGCGCTGAGGACTGCTGCCATAAAGAAGCAGGAGAGAAGCCTGGGCTATCCCACCATAGTTTTTGCAGACGAGATGACTGACGATCCCCAGTTTGAGACCCTGATCGCTTCTGTATTTGTAGCAAAATACGGCTCCATAGTAGTCCTTTCAAATGCAGATAAGCATAATATCTACCCCCTCCTGGTATACAGGCAGAATATATATACCGATCCCAGAAGACCGATGCAGGTGGAGGAAAAGATATATGAGATAGGCAAACCTGACGAGAACTCGCCTATACTTATCACCACCAACTTCTCCCTTACCTATTTTATAATCTCAGGTGAAGTGGAGACCAGCAAGGTCCCGGCATGGCTTCTGGTTATGAATGTAGAGGGACAATCGGTGCTTACTGCCTGGGCAGCAGGGAAATTCGTTCCCGAGCTTATCGCCCAGTTTATAAAGAAGAGCGGCATACAGGACAAAACTTCCAAAAAAGAACTTATAATACCCGGCTATGTGGCCCAGCTTCAGGGCGAGCTTGAAGATGAGCTGGGAGACGGCTGGAAAGTAATAGTGGGCCCCAGGGAAGCCGGGGAAGTCACCAAATTCCTTAAGGAATATGCTACAAAATAAGGTTTTACGGGATATCATGGATGTGGTTCCCGGCAGGGGGGATTGATTGTAAAAAAAGCGAAAGGAGAACGAAGTGAAAAGCGATATAGAGATCGCGCAGGCAGCGGAGATCAAAGATATCCGGGAAATTGCTGGATCTATGGGGCTGGATGAGCATTACCTGGAACTTTATGGCAATAACAAGGCCAAGGTAAGCCTGGATGTTATCGATGATTTCAAGGACAGGCCAAACGGGAAATATATAGATGTGACCGCCATAACTCCCACACCGCTGGGAGAAGGAAAGACAGTTACCACCATAGGACTTGCCATGGCGCTTAACAGGATCGGAAAGAAGACTATTACCTGTATAAGGCAGCCGTCACTGGGTCCTGTATTCGGTATAAAGGGCGGAGCCGCCGGCGGAGGATTCTCCCAGGTGATCCCCATGGAGGATTTTAATCTTCACCTGACCGGGGACAACCATGCTGTGAGCATTGCCCATAATCTCCTGGCAGCTTTCCTTGATACCCACCTGATGAAAGGAAATGACCTGAACATAGATCCGTTTTCCATAACTCTTAACCGGGTAGTGGATGTAAGCGACAGGGCTCTCCGCAATATAGTCATAGGGCTGGGAGGGGAGATCAACGGGATACCCAGGGAGACAGGATATGATATCACGGTAGCATCCGAAGTAATGGCCATACTGGCCCTTACCACAGGACTGAAA
>CAZDXU010000128.1:0-4010 GCA_964509585.1 uncultured Actinomycetota bacterium
AAAGAGAAAGTCTCTGCAGAAGAAGCTGAAAAGATCAAGAAACAGCTTGAAGATGCAGGAGCTGAAGTAGAATTAAAATAACTTTCCTTAAAAATAATAATAGGTATAAAGGTATAGCAAAAAGACTATACCTTTATGTCGTGTACGGGACTTTTATGCCGGCAGATAATAATGATCATGCCGCTATGATAAAGTAGTTGACAGAAATTATTATTTTGGTATATTAGTGGTTTGTCAGTTTTTCCTGAAATTGTTACTATTATATATAGGAACGTATTATATATTAATCCTGCTGTATATAAAAGTTTTTTTTAAAACTATTTTGATCCCAAATTTTACTACATGATTACAATGAGAGACCTGACAAAGAGGAGAATGATTTAATGCAAAAGACAAAGAGATTCCAAAGATATAATTTCGGCAATGTCCCAAAGATAATGGAGATGCCGCATCTTTTGGATATCCAGAGAGAATCTTTTCAATGGTTTCTGGACGAAGGGCTGATGGAAGCCCTGAAAGACATTTCTCCCATTGAAGATTTTACCGGAAATATGTCTCTTGAGTTTATAGAGTACAGTTTTGAGGAAGACATAGCCACTCCTGATGAGTGCAAGATGAGGGACATGTCGTATACCGCCCCTTTAAAAGTGATTACAAGATTTATAAATAAAGATACAGGCGAGATGAAAGAACAGGAGGTATTCATGGGGGACATCCCCATGATGACCGATAAGGGAACATTCATCATAAACGGCACCGAGAGAGTAGTCGTCTCCCAGCTGGTCCGTTCGCCAGGCGTATATTTCGATGCTGACATAGACAAGAAGACGGAAAGGGATATATATCTCTGCAAGGTAATACCCACCCGGGGTTCATGGATAGAACTGGAGACAGACAAGAAAAATATAGCTTATGTAAGGATAGACAGGAGAAGGAAATTCCTCCTGTCTATTTTCCTGAAGGCAGTGGGATTCGGCAATAATGCGGACCTCCTGGAATTATTCGGTCCCTATGATAAGGAAAACTGCATCAAGAACACACTGGAAAAAGACCTTACCGAGACTGAGGAAGAAGCGCTTATCGAGATATACAAGAAACTGAGGCCGGGAGAACCGCCTACGGTTGAAAGCGCCAATAATCTTATCCATTCACTGTTTTTTAACTCAAAGAGATATGATTTCGGAAAAGTAGGCCGCTATAAGATAGACCAGAAGCTTATGGAAGAAGTCGACGACAGCTTACTGGAGAGACTTGCTGCTATCGACCAAAAGATGGGCGTCGATCCCGATGAAAGATATATACTTAAGAGCAAGGATATTTTCCTGATAATAAAATACCTGGTCCAGCTTATTGGCGGGATGGGTGAAGTAGATGATATAGATCATTTCGGCAACAGGCGGATAAGGAACATAGGGGAACTGGTGCAGAACCAGGTAAGGATCGGCATCTCCAGGATGGAGAGAGTAGTGAAGGAAAGGATGACTACCCAGGACCTGGATACCATAACGCCCAAATCCCTTATAAACATAAGGCCCCTGGTGGCCAGCCTTAAAGAATTCTTTGGCAGCGGACAGCTCTCCCAGTTCCTGGACCAGACAAATCCGCTGGCCGAGATAACGCATAAAAGAAGGCTTTCTGCACTGGGTCCCGGAGGACTGTCCAGGGAGAGAGCCGGATTCGAGGTAAGGGACGTACATTCATCCCATTATGGAAGGATGTGCCCCATAGAGACTCCCGAGGGTCCCAATATCGGACTTATAGGTTCTCTGGCTACATTTGCCACCCTGAATGAATATGGTTTTATAGAGACCCCCTACCGCAAGGTAGAAAAGGGTGTGGTAACAGATAAAATAGAGTATCTGTCGGCAGACCAGGAAGAAGACTTTACAATTGCCCAGGCTACCGAGGAGCTTGACTCAAGGTCAAGATTCAAGTCAGACAGGGTCCCTGCCAGGCTTGGAGATGATATCATCTCAGCTGAACCGGGGATGGTCGACTATATGGATGTATCGCCCCGCCAGATATTCAGTGCGGCAGCCTCCCTCATACCTTTTTTGGAGCATGATGATGCCAACCGGGCGCTAATGGGATCCAATATGCAGAGGCAGGCAGTACCCCTTATAGACCCCGAACCTCCCCTGGTGGGGACAGGCATGGAAAAGGAACTGGCAAGGGATAGCGGCACCCTGATCCTGGCCATGGGAGAAGGCATAGTAAAGGAAGTCCATGCCGATCATATAATAATCGACTATAAGAGGAAAAAGGGCGTCATACATGAGCTCTATAAATTCAAGAGATCAAACCAGGGCACATGCATAAACCAGAGACCGGTTGTAAAAGAAGGAGACAGTGTCGGCAAAGGGCAGGTCATAGCTGACGGTCCTGCGACCAGTTCCGGGGAACTGGCGCTGGGTAAGAATTTAAGACTGGCTTTTATGTCCTGGGAAGGATACAACTATGAAGATGCCATAATAATCTCTGAAAGGCTGGTAAAGGAAGATGTCCTTTCCTCCATACATATTTCCAAACAGGAAGTGGAAGCAAGGACCACCAAACTGGGCAATGAGGAGATAACCAGGGATATTCCCAGCGTGGGTGAAGAAATGCTGAGAAACCTGGATGATCGGGGGATAATAAGGATAGGCGCTGAAGTCAAGCCCGGGGATGTCCTGGTAGGCAAGATAACCCCCAAGGGCGAGACGGAACTCACGGCTGAAGAAAAACTGCTCAGGGCCATATTCGGCGAGAAAGCGCGTGAAGTAAGGGACAGCTCGCTCAAGGTGCCCCATGGCGAAAGCGGGAAGGTATTGGATGTGCAGTTATTTTCCCGGAAGGACGGACATGACCTCCCCCCGGGAGTAAATGAACTGGTGCGTGTTTTTATCGCCAAAAAGAGAAAGATATCCATTGGGGACAAACTGGCAGGCAGGCATGGAAACAAGGGCGTCATATCTGTAGTGCTGCCGGAAGAAGATATGCCCTATACCGAAGACGGAGAACCTATAGACATCATATTCAATCCCCTGGGAGTACCGTCCAGGATGAATGTGGGCCAGGTATTGGAGACACACCTGGGCCTGGCGGCAAAGAAAGGCTGGGATACAGAAGAAAAGGCGGAAGACAATTCGGTATATATGGCCACCCCCATATTTGAGGGCGCCAGCGAGTCAAATATAAAGAAACTTTTAAAAAAGGTAGGTATTGACGAGAGCGGGAAGACTACCCTATACGACGGAAGAAGCGGAGAGAAGCTGGCTGATGAAATAACCGTAGGCTATGCCTATGTATTAAAACTGCTCCACCTGGTAGACGACAAGATCCACGCCAGGTCTACGGGACCCTATTCCCTGGTGACCCAGCAGCCCCTTGGCGGCAAGGCCCAGTTCGGGGGGCAGAGGTTCGGCGAGATGGAAGTATGGGCCCTGGAAGCATATGGAGCGGCATATGCGCTTCAGGAGATGCTTACCATAAAGTCTGATGATGTCACCGGAAGGGTCAAGACCTATGAAGCTATTGTCAAGGGAGAGAACATAGAAAAGCCGGGGATACCGGAGTCTTTCAAGGTCCTAATAAAGGAGATGCAGAGCCTGGGCCTGGACGTAGAAGTACTTTCCGAAGAAGGCAGCCAGATAAAAGTATCAAGGCCCGAAGATGAGATAATGAAGACAGTGGAAGAGCTGGGCATCAGCCTGGGGGAGGGCGAAGGACTTCTTGACGAGCTGAAAAAAGCCAAAAAGGACCAGGTACTGGAGGAAGAGGGCGAAGAGGACAGACCTGCGGCAGCCGGTACTGGAGACAAAAAAAAGAAGAAGCGCGAACTCACGGAAGAAGAAAAAGAACTGCAGAAGCAGATACAGGCTGGTAAAAAGGAAGAAGATAAAGAAGAAGGCAAGGAAGAAGCTGAAGCAAAGAAATAAATTAAATAAATATTTGAAAGGCTTGATTAAATGGTTATCAATCTAGATGTTAGCGATTTTGATGCAATAAAGATCGGTTTAGCATCTCCGGAA
>CAZDXU010000129.1:0-2277 GCA_964509585.1 uncultured Actinomycetota bacterium
AGATGTAGAGCATAATCTCTTGAGGGTCTCTGCAAGCTCGCCGGACCTTTTCGGGATTATGGAAGAGATAAATATAATAGATGACTATACAATAGAGGTCAGGCATAAAGAGCCTTTTGCATCATTCCTCTATTCAGTGGCCTGGCCGGGAGCGGCTATTATCTCCCCGGATGCAATAGATGCAGAAGGAAAGGTCACAGAGCCAGTGGGGACAGGGCCCTATAAAAGGACGGAATGGGTGACCGGAGAAAAGATGGTGCTGGAAAAAAATGAGGATTACTGGGGAGCCGAACCTATACTTGACAAGATAACCCTTATGAATATCCCCGATGCCACTACCAGGATGCTGGCGCTGGAAGCAGGAGAGATAGACATGATAATTGATACCGGAGGCATCATCCCGGAACATGCGGCCATGATAGAGGCAGATCCCGATATAGAAGTACTGACCATAGACGGGGCCGTGCCTCATTATATGCCTATCAGTACAGTAAGGGAGCCGTTTAGCGATGTGAGGGTCAGGAAAGCTATAATGTATGCCATTGATACTGAAAGCATAGTCCAGTATGCTCTTGAAGGGTACGGGAAGGTCATGACCAGCATCATACCTGATTCTGAATCCGAATGGCTGCATCCTGACGAGCTTTACGGCTTTGATCAACCGGAAAAGGCAATAGAGCTGCTAGGAGAAGCGGGCTGGACCGATACCGACCAGGACGGGATACTGGATAAAAACGGAGAGAGATTTGTAGCCACATTCCTTCTTTCTACCAGCCTTATAGGCAGGTGGCCCTATCTTACCATTGCCGAGATAATCCAGGACCAGCTGGGCGATATTGGTATAATAGTCGAGATAAAGGTGGTAGAGGGCGGTCTCTGGAATGAGATCCTGGTTGAAAAGGGAGCCGATTTTACACTGAGGCCCTATGCCGGAATATCGCCCCAGTCGCGCCTTTATTCATGGCTTCATTCAGAAGGGGACCAGAATATCGCTACTGGCATTTACTTTGATGATCCGGATATGGATTCTGCCATAGAACTGCTTCTCAGGACCACTGATGAGGATGCCGCCAGGGAGCTGTTCTATGAGATCCAGGAAATGGCAGCTGAAGAGGTATCTGTAATACCCGTCTATGATGAAGTCCTTATAAATGCTGTAAGAAGCAATGTAAAAGGCTACAGGCCCCATCCCTGGTTCTATGTAAACTGGGAAGAGATCTATATTGAAAGCATTTCTGAATAAAGGTATATCATGGACCTGGCAGAACAGTGGAAAAGAAAAGTAAAAAAAGCTTCAGCCCGAAAGGGCTGGAGGCTTTTTTGCAGCGGGGATTTTGCTGAATGGTATGATATCCAGATCAGTTCCAGCGGTTATCCGGGGACCCTTCTTGAAAAAGTGCTTTCAGGACTGGAGAGCAGCTCGACCCTGCTTGATATAGGGGCGGGCACAGGCGCATTTGCCATTCCTGCATCCGCAAGGATCGCAGGCGTGACTGCAGTGGAGCCATCCCTGCAGATGTCCCTGCTCCTGGAACACAAGATGAACGGGCAGAAAAACATAAGGATCATAAATAAGTGGTGGGAGGACGTCAGCCTGGATGAAGCCGGCAGCCACGACACTGTGCTTGCGGCAAATTCACTTTACCGCATTGAAGACATCTTGCCTGCACTCAAAAAGATAGTGGAAGCGGCAGGGAAATATATTTATATAATAATGAGCTGTAAATCCGGTCTTTTCGATGATATCTGGAAAAATCTTAAAGGGGAGGCCTACCATCCGCCTCCCTCATATATCCATCTCTACCATATACTGTATTCCATGGGAGTAATGGCTGATGTAGAGATAATAAGGAATAAGCGCCGGCATATATATAGGGATATGGACCAGGCCCTGGGATACTGGTCTGTAAGGCTGGATCTTGGGCTGGAAGCCAGGGGAGCTTTGAAAAAATACCTGGAAGGCATACTTAGAAAGACATCAGATGGATTATACTATGAGGAAAAAGGACATGATGCAGTAATCCGGTACCAAAAAAGATGATAGCCTATATTATTAAAAGAATCCTGCTGATGATATTGATAATAATAGCAGCTTCTATAGCTGTTTTTTCTATTATGCACCTGGTACCCGGGGATGCAGCTGATATAATAGCCAGGCAGAGATATGGACCCGAAGCAACCGATAAGACTATAGAGAACATCAGGCAAGAGCTGGGACTGGACAGGCCGCTACACATCCAGTTTATTGAATGGTCAGGCAGATGTATCCAGGGAGAT
>CAZDXU010000130.1:0-3877 GCA_964509585.1 uncultured Actinomycetota bacterium
AAGTTCCTGCCACTGCCTTACCATTCCCAGATAGCCGTTGTTAAGAAGCATTATCTTTACCGGCAGCTTATTAGAAACAGCGGTAGCCATCTCCTGGGATACCATCTGTATGCTGCCGTCTCCGGCTATATCGATGACGGTTGTATCAGGCATGCCCATCCTGGCCCCTATGGCAGCGGGAAAACCAAAGCCCATAGTCCCCAGGCCGCCTGATGTTATAAGTTTCCTGGGCTCATTATACTTGTAGAACTGTGAAGCCCACATCTGGTTCTGGCCAACTTCAGTACAGATGATAGTGTCATCGTCTGTCAGCTTATCGATCAGTTCTATTACATAACCCGGCTTTATCTTTTTTGAATCCCTGTCGTACTTTAAGGGATACTGTTTTTTTAACTGTCCTATCCTTTTCAGCCAGGCGCTCCAGTCAGAGCCCTTCTTTTTGGACTTGATCTCCACGCAGTCCTTTTCCAGGGCTGCCAGTACATTTTTGGCATCACCGACTATGGGTACATCTGCTTTTACATTCTTCCCTATCTCCGCCGGATCGATATCCATATGTATTACGCCGGCATCCCGGGCAAATTCAGAAAGTTTTCCGGTTACCCTGTCATCAAACCTTACCCCTACTGCGATTATAAGGTCGGTCTCAGAGAATGCTATATTTGCATATTTTGTCCCGTGCATTCCCGCCATTCCCAGTGATAGGGGGTCAGTTTCCGGGTAGATGCCCTTGCCGGTAAGCGTAGTTATTACCGGGACCTGTATAGTCTTTACCAGTTTCCTTAATTCGGGGCTGGCGCCTGAGGATACTACTCCGCCGCCGGCAAAGATAACCGGCCTCTTAGCAGAAAATATCCTGGATGCTGCTTGCTTTATCTGCTTTTTATTGCCTTTCATGGTAGGCTTGTAACCGGGAAGCGACAGATGGACCTTTTTATTTTCATCAATAAGTGAATTTGATATATCCACAGGTATATCTATAAGGACCGGCCCGGGCCTTCCAGTAGAAGCTATATGGAATGCTTCCTTTATGGTGACCGCAAGCTCTTCCGGGTCCTTTACCAGGTAATTATGCTTGGTAATGGGTGCAGTTATTCCGGTAGTATCAGCTTCCTGGAAGCCGTCAGTACCTATCAGGGGCGTTGCCACCTGGCCGGTTATGGCCACCATTGGTATGGAATCCATATAGGCATTGGCTATACCGGTTATAAGGTTGGTGGCGCCGGGTCCCGATGTAGCCATACAGACCCCTGTCCTTCCCGTAGCCCTGGCATAACCGTCAGCCGCATGGGCCGCACCCTGTTCATGCCTTACAAGTATATGCCTTATATCACAGTCAAAAAGGGCATCGTATATGGGTATCACTACACCTCCTGGATAACCGAAGATCACCTCCACGCCTTCTTTCTTCAAGCATTTGACCAGCATTTGCGCGCCTGTTATTTTTCCCATATTATCTCTCCCTGTATTGTAACAACTTTATAACAATTATGGTTGCCTCATTATAGCACCATGGCAATCATTTACAATCATTTTTAAAATAAACCTTACTCAAGTACGGCTCCCCTGGCAGCAGACTGTACCAGTTTCGAATACCTGGCCAGGTAACCCTGGTTTATCTTTATATCCGGAGCTTTCCATGTTCTCCTTCTTTTTTCCATCTCACCATCAGGGACCAGGAGTTTTATGGAGTATTCCCTGATATTTATCTCTATCATATCTCCTTCCTCTACCAGCCCTATAGGTCCCCCTGCCTGGGCTTCAGGCGATACATGCCCTATTGATGCCCCCCGGGTAGCGCCGGAAAAACGCCCGTCTGTTATAAGGGCTACATCCTTGTCCATGCCGATACCGGCTATGGCCGATGTGGGTGCCAGCATCTCCCTCATACCGGGCCCGCCCCTGGGTCCCTCATAGCGGATGACTATAACATCTTTCTTTTCTATCTTTCCGCCCATGATGGCTTCCAGGGATTCTTCCTCGCTGTCAAACACCCTGGCCCTGCCCTTATGGCAATACATGGAGGGGTCCACGGCAGACCTTTTTACCACACAGCCTTCGGGAGCCAGGTTGCCGAATAAAATGGCCAGTCCCCCGTCCTTGATATACGGGTCCTGGACAGTCCTTATTACATCTTTATCCAGTATCTCGGCCTTGTCTATATTTCCGGCCGTGTCCTTTCCGCTCACAGTGGGGGTCTTACCATCTAAAAGGCCGTTCCTATACAATTCGTTCATTACCGCTTCCACTCCCCCGGCTGCATAAAGATCCTGTATATGATGATTACCCGCCGGGCTCAGCCGGCACAGATTGGGAGTCCTGTCGCTTACCTCGTTTACCAGTTCCAGCGAGAACTCGACTTTGGCCTCATTGGCTATTGCCGGCAGGTGCAGTATGGTATTTGTAGAGCACCCCAGGGCCATATCCACCGCCAGCGCATTCCTTACTGAATCAGGGGTCACTATATCCCTGGGCCTTATATCTTCCCTTACCAGGTCCATTATCCTGAAACCTGCATCCTTGGCCAGCCTCAGTCTTTTTGAATATACCGCCGGTATGGTGCCGTTTCCGGGAAGGGCTATGCCAATAGCTTCGGAAAGGCAGTTCATGGAATTTGCCGTAAACATGCCGGCACAGCTGCCGCATGTAGGGCAAGCTTCATCCTCTATTTCCTTCATATCATCATCATCAAGTTTTCCTTTTTTATACTTGCCGATAGCTTCATAACAGGTGCTGTAGTCTATGTCCTCTCCCCGGAACTTTCCTGCCATCATGGGTCCGCCGCTTACTACCAGGGCCGGGATATTTAGCCTGAGTGCGGCCATTATCATGCCGGGGACGATCTTATCGCAGCATGGCACCAGTACCAGGCCGTCAAATGGATGTGCCATGGCCACTGCCTCTATGCTGTCAGCTATTATCTCCCTGGTAGCCAGTGAGTATTTCATACCTATATGGTTCATGGCTACGCCGTCGCATACGCCTATGGTACAGAACTCCTGCGGAGTCCCCCCGGCAGCCAGTATGCCTGATTTTACCGAAGAGGTTATGCTGTTAAGGTGCATATGTCCCGGTATCAGTTCATTAAAAGAATTTACCACCCCGATTATGGGCTGTTCTATTTCCCTGTCGGTAAAACCCAGGGATTTGAATATGGACCTGTGCGGGAGCCTTTCTGCTCCTTTTTTCATCTTATCGCTTCTCAAATCTCCTCCTCTTTAATATTTATATGCCAAAAAAATAAATGCCGTGCCCGGGGGCTTTGATTAAGATTTCAGGATTTACATAAAAGGTTTAAGGAAAAAGAAAATATCCTGAATCTAGGATATAATGCCCACTAATAGGACAGATAGTGAAATAATAAGGACCACGATAATGGAGCCAGCAATCGTGCGACTGCCAGATCCGAAACTCCTGACTATGCTGGAAAATTTATTTTTCGCGTCCCTTATTTCTCTCATCTCTAATTCCTCATAATTTACGATATTTCATAATATCACAGTTGATATGGTAAGACAATTACAGATTATTAATTTTTTTATTAAATATCATCACCGGATATCTTCTCAAAGAACTTTATAATGGCTCCATGATCCAGATCTGAACAGCCGGAAGCCATAAGTGACTTCAGCACCTCCGACATGAATGCGGTCAGGGGTAAAGGCACTCCCAGCGAATCAGCTGCATTCAAAGCATTCCTTATGTCTTTGTGATGCAGCCCGATCTTGAATCCGGGCTCATAATTTCCGGCGAATACCCTGGGGGCCTTGCTGTCCAGTACATTGCTTCCGGCCAGCCCGCCCTTTACAGCATCATATACCGTCTCCAGGGAAAGGCCTGCTTTGCCGGCCAGTACAAAAGCCTCTCCCATGGCAGC
>CAZDXU010000131.1:0-4385 GCA_964509585.1 uncultured Actinomycetota bacterium
AAGCCAGGGGCATAAACTGGGAAGCAGTATCATGTATGAGCCTGCTTGTCTCCGGTTCCAATATCCTGGTCATGAGGCATCCCAAAGCTGTAGCCCTTATCAAAAAAGCAATAGATGAACTACTCTGATATTAGATCATTAAAGGATGGTGTATCAATAAAATGGCGAAGGAAAAGAAAAAGAGAAAACTGGAAGAAATATCGTCGGATGCTGCCGTATGCCAGATGCTAAAAGACCTGGATCCGGAGCTTTCTACGGTATTCGACCGCTCAGAATCGATGAAGGCATGTCCCATCGGCTCGGGACAATCAGGCATATGCTGCAAGAACTGTTCCATGGGACCCTGCCGGGTCACGGAAGGAAAGACAGGATTATGCGGCGCCACTATGGGTACCATAGCCGCCAGGAACCTGGCGCGGGGCATAGCCGCCGGAGCTTCAGCCCATTCCGACCACGGAAGGGATCTGGCCCATCTTCTTGGTCTTGCCGCCCAGGATAAGGCCGAGGGGGTAAAGATAAAGGACCCGGAGAAGCTTAAGGAGTTTGCCGGAGTGCTGGGCATAGAGACCGAAGGTAAGGAAATAAGCGAGATCGGTGTTGCGGTCTCGGAAAAATCCCTGTCCCTTTTCGGACAGCAGACAGGCGAGATAGACCTCATAAAGATCGCTCCGGAAAAGAGGCAGGAAGTCTGGAGAAAGAACAAGGCAGTACCCAGGGGTGTGGACAGGGAAGTAGTGGAGCTTCTTCACAGGACCCATATGGGTGTGGACCAGGATGTGGAAAATATACTGGACCAGGCAGTCAGGACTGCTCTTGGTGACGGCTGGGGCGGTTCCATGATAGCTACAGAGATAAGCGATATACTTTTTTCCACTCCCAGACCCAACCAGGCCAAGACCAATCTGGGTATGCTGGCCGAAGATGAGGTAAATATAATAATACACGGCCATGAACCCACATTATCTGAGATAATAGCCACACTGGCAGATAATGAGGAGATGGTAGAATATGCCCGGTCAAAGGGCGCCAAAGGTATCAATGTAGTGGGTATCTGCTGTACTGCCAATGAAGTGCTTATGAGGCAGGGAGTGGCACCCATAGGAAACTTCCTTTCCCAGGAGCTGGCAATAATGACCAGGGCAGTAGAGGCCATGGTAGTCGACGTGCAGTGCATCATGCAGTCGCTGGGAGAGATATCCGGAAAATACCATACCAAACTTATAACTTCCTCACCCAAGTGCAAGATACCCGGTGCGCTGCATATGCAGTTTGAAGAGGATAACGGCCTCAAGCTGGCAAAGGAGATCATAAAGATGGCAGCGGATAATTATCCCAACCGGGCCAAGGAAGTGTGCATACCTGATATAAAGTCAGACCTTGTTGCAGGATTCTCCCGGGAATATATAAAGTATATGCTGGGGGGAAGGTTCAGGGCTTCCTTCAGGCCGCTTAATGACGCCATAATAGACGGCAGGATACAGGGTATAGTCGGTATTGTCGGATGCAATAATGCCAGGTGCACCCATGATAAATACCATAATTACCTTACAAAGGAATTCATAAAAAGGGATTATCTGGTGGTACAGACCGGCTGCGGGGCCCTGTCTACCGCTAAGTGCGGCCTGATGGAATCGGAGGCCATGGAGTATGCAGGTGAAGGCCTGAAGTCCATCTGCGAAGCTGTGGGAATACCCCCGGTGCTGCATCTGGGTTCATGTGTCGATAATTCCAGGATACTTACGGTAGTATCCGATATAGTCAAGGAAGGCGGACTGGGAGATGATATAAGCGATCTCCCCATTGCCGGCATTGCTCCTGAATGGATGAGCGAGAAAGCGCTTTCTATCGGCACCTATGTAGCCGCCTCCGGGACTTATGTAGCTTTCAGCGGAGTACCTATACCGGTGGAATCAAGCACTGAAGTAAAGGATATGATGACAAAAGGCTGGCAGGAAAAATATGGAGGCCAGCTTGAATATATTGCTGATATCGATGAATTATTGAATAAAGTCATTAGTGTTATCCAGGAAAAGAGAAAAGCCTTGAAGATCGATACCGCCAAGGAAAGAGTTTTACTGGATATGGACGCAAGGAGGTCATTGAAAGATGTCTAGGATTATTGCCACAAGCGCCATTAAGGGAGCATATAAGATAGTAGAGAGGGCAGAAAAGATGCTCGCTGACAGTATTAAGAAAAATGGTGAGGAACAGGTTATAGAATTTCCCGATACCGGTTATTTCCTCCCCATCATCTACAGCATGACCGGCGTAAAGGTAGAGAAACTATCAGACTGCGGTCCGGTCCTGGAAGAAGCCAGGAAACTGCTTCCGGCAGTCCCGTCAGAGAAGCTGTGGCTGCCCTATCTGGGAGGTACGCTGGATGCCGGTATTGCCACCCTGTGGGCGGAAGAGATAATTGAAGGTATTAAATATATAGACGGCCCCAACCCGATAGGCGGCATATGGCTGGGAGCGGCCACTGATGTCATAATCAGGGAGAGAGGTATTGAGTTCGTAGACGGTACGGCACCAGGCTTTGCAGCCTGCGTGGGTGCCGCCAGAGACAGTAAGACTGCTGTAAAGATAGCCAGGGAACTCCAGGAAAAGAATATATATGTATTCATGACCGGGGAGAACAACGGCACATCCATGTCGGAACAGCTGGAGCAGGAAGGCGTGGAGCTGGGCTGGGATACCAGGCTGGTGCCTTTCGGCAAAGATATAACGGCAACCATATATGCCCTGGGATTTGCTGCCAGGGCCGCCCTTTCTTTCGGCGGTGTCCAGGGCGGCGATTACAGGAGGATGCTGCTTTACAATAAGAACAGGGTATTTGCCTTTGTGCTGGCCCTGGGTGAAGTGGATGAGCTTGAGTATGCCAATGCTGCCGGCGCCATAAATTATGGTTTCCCGGTAATTGCCGACACCAATATACCTGAGATACTTCCCAGGGGCGTATGTACATATGAGCATGTTGTAGCCAATGTCCCGGCAGAAGAGATGGTGGCAAAGGCCATCGAGGTCAGGGGACTTAAGATAACTGTGGACAAGGTAGACATCCCCGTAGCATTCGGTGCCGCCTTTGAGGGCGAAAGAGTGAGGAAGGAAGATACTTTTGTAGAGTTCGGCGGCAATAAGAGCGAAGCAGTGGAATTTTTGCATTCCGCAGATGCTTCCGAAGTGGAAGACGGGAAAGTGGAAGTATTCGGCCCTGATATCGATGATATAAAGGAGGGCGACATACTCCCGCTGGGAATAGAGGCGCTGGTATCGGGCAGGAAGATGCAGGACGATTTTGAGCCGGTCATGGAAAGGCAGTTCCACTATTTCATAAACTATGCCACCGGGATATTCCATATGGGGCAGAGGGATATCATATGGGTCAGGTTCTCCAAAGATGCGGTGAAGGCAGGCTTCAAGATAAAACACCTGGGGACTATACTGCATGCCAAGATGCATTCGGATTTCGGCAATATAATGGACAAGATACAAATAAAGATATATACCAATCCGGAAGATGCGGCATCGCTTAAGGAACGGGCAAAAGAGGTATTCAGGACCAGGGATGAAAGGCTGAAGAATCTTACCGACGAGTCTGTGGATACTTTCTATTCCTGTACTCTGTGCCAGTCATTTGCTCCCAACCATGTCTGCGCCGTATCCCCGGAAAGGCCGGGACTCTGCGGCGCCTATAACTGGCTTGACTGCAAGGCGTCATTTGAGATAAACCCTGCCGGACCAAACCAGCCTATCAAGAAAGGTGAGACCATAGATGAGAAGATGGGTATCTGGAAAGGGGTCAATGATTTCGTATTCAAAGCTTCCAACCAGTCACTGGAGTCTTTCTCGGCCTATTCTATGATGGTGGACCCCATGACTTCCTGCGGCTGTTTCGAGGTAATAATCACCATACTTCCTTCCACAAATGGCATTATGGCGGTAAACCGCGAACATTCGGGGATGACTCCCAGCGGCATGAAGTTCTCTACCATGGCAGGAATGGTAGGCGGAGGAATACAGACTCCCGGGTTTATCGGTATAAGTAAATTCTTCATAGGTTCCAAGAAGTTCATAAAAGCAGATGGCGGACTTGAGAGGCTGGTGTGGATGCCGAAGTCCCTGAAGGAAGAGATAAGGGATCTTTTGGAGGAAAGGGTAGAAGAGCTGGAACTTGAAGGTTTCCTGGATAAGATAGCCACTGAAGAAGATGCGGAGAACGAGGAACAGGTCCTGGAATTCATGCAAAAGGCAAACCATCCGGTCCTTGAGATGGAGCCGATGATGTGACCATAAATGTTTAGACATATTATTAGATAAGGAGAGATAGGTATGGCATTAAGCGGTTTAGAGATATTCAAGAAACTGCCCAAGACTAATTGTAAAGA
>CAZDXU010000132.1:0-3510 GCA_964509585.1 uncultured Actinomycetota bacterium
AGAGAGGCGGATCGAATTTGAAATCCAGCATCTTTTTACATCGCAGGAATTTATCATAAAGCTCCTCTCTGGAATCTCCTCCCAGATTTATAATGCCATAACGGTAACTATTCATATCCTGGAACTGGTTTGATAGCATATCCCCTTCTTTTCCGTATATTTCTATCCTGGTGTCTGGAAACACACTGTCTATCTTTTCCATATCACTTTTTCCCGGAATCTTAATTATTTTTCTGTCAATTAACGACCTTAATACAAAACTTGCGGCAAACTTATATTCTCCAGACCCATTCTCAAATTCCGGACTTCGGTCCAGTGATATATCTACCTGTATATTATAGGTATTCGTACCGTCTACCTTTTCAATTAGGTCCGAAAACTGCCCGGCCATACGTGCATTGGCCTCTATGATCCTCACACTACCATCTTCCGGATCATAAAAAAACTCTATATTTATGATCCCATTATCATAACCGATATGAGAGATAAACTTTCTGGCGGTATCAGCCATCCGTTTCTGTATGCCAGTACCTAAGGAAGAAGGATATTCAAATCTCTGGAAACTGAAAGTCCCCGGATACATTATGGAATCCGTTATACCGATTATGATTATATTCCTGTGATAGACATATGCTTCCAGCGTGACCTGTTTTCCTTTCATTACTTCCTCCCCCAAAAGAAAGTCTGCATTTACCCTGAAATCAGAATACCTGTCCAGTAAAATATTCAGAGGCCGGGAAAATTTCTCTGCATGGTCTTTGAAAGCGCTGATGAAATACTTGTACTGATTTCTGTTCTCTATCCTCTGCGCAAATATGGAAAAAAAGGATTTGACCGGTTTGCAGAATATCGGATAATAAGGTGGCCCGGCATAACTTTTATCTGATGGATCGATTAAAAAAAAATCAGGAACAGCTTCGGGAACAGACTGTTTCTGATTTATTCTGCTGTAATATTTATGCTGGCATAATATATTAGGAAGGATACCTACTCCATTTAGTCCCCGCTTTTGGCAGAGAATGCTGGCAAGCAGGGATCCGGGATAATCATGCGTTCCTATTACTCCATCTACAGGTAAATTTTTAAATTTTCTCTGAAAATCCTCCAGGAATGCAAGAGGGTCAAAATTACCCATGTCATCACGGGGGTTTTCTCCGTAATAAATATAGTTGAGGTCATAACCTTTCTTTTTTCTTATTTTATTTAATTCCCTGTAGTCCCTCACTGTAGGGCAGATTATTATTATGTTTTTCATATCAGCTTAAAGTCTGTCTTTTGTATTAATTTATCATAATTTTTATATAAAAAGAAAAAAAGAATATATCCTTTTATCTCGTTTTAAAAACATATATTTATTATATATAATAATTTTATGGAGAAAAAAGGAATATGCGGTATCTGCAGCGCAGGCTGCTGGATAATAGCTGAATATGATAAAGAGGGCAGATTAATAAGGATCCGTCCAGACGAGGGATCCCCCATGGGGATAATATGCCGTCTGGGAGAGCATGCCAGTGAGATAATATACTCAAAGGATAGGCTTCTGTATCCTATGAAAAGAAAGGGTAAAAAGGGTAATTTTGATTTTGAACGGATAACATGGGATGAGGCTTATGATACCATTACTGAGCGCCTTGTGGACATTAAGGAAAAATATGGTGCTGAAGCCAATGCAATCTATACAGGAGTGGGTAGCTTCGAGCAATCCTTCTGTGATATATACCAGCCAAAAGGGGTGGCTATCTCATCGGCCAGCAGTGTACTATTTTCATTTGGGTCCCCAAACACGATGGGAGTGGGGGCGCTTTGTTATGTCGCTTTCGGTATGATAGCACCTCATGTCACCATGGGCAGGATGTTTATTAACACCTATTCTGATATCGAAAACTCCGAGCTTATTGTTGTGTGGGGCACTAATCCTGCAACAGATCTTCCACCCATAGATTTAAAGAGAATAATGGAATCCCAAAAAAAGGGAGCCGAAGTAGTAGTAATAGATCCGAGAAGAACGGCCACTGTAAAGGTTACAGGAGGAGACTGGATACCCATACGTCCCGGGACTGACGGTGCTCTCGCATTGGGGATGATAAATGTACTTATCGAGGAAGAGCTCTATGATGAGGTATTTGTAAATAAATGGACTCTGGGGTTTGAAGACCTTGCAGAATATGTACAGCATTTCAGGCCTGAAGTGGTCGAACATATAACAGGAGTCCCTGCGGCTGCCGTAATATCGCTGGCCAGAAGAATAGCTGAGGCCAGAGGAGTCTCCCAGCTGATGTATACAGGAATGGAATATACTAACAGTGGGGTACAGAATATCAGGGCAGCAATCATACTGTGGGCACTGGCAGGCCAGCTTGATGTCCCGGGGGGATTGTGTTTTTCCATGGATAACAATAAATTTCCCATAAACAGGGATGGACTCATAAAAAATCCCGATATCGGACCCAGGCTGGGTAGAGACAGGTTTCCCATATATATCAAGTACCGCGATGAAGCACACGCTTCTGCTCTTCCCAATTCAGTACTTAAGGGAAATCCTTATAAGATACGTTCCCTGATCATTCTGGGAAGTTCTATCACCACCTCGTGGCCGCAGCCCGAAATTTGGAGAAATACTCTCGGCCAATTAGATTTCCTGGTTACTATTGACAGACAGTTAACAGCTGATTCAGCATATGCAGATATCGTCCTTCCTGCCACTACATATTTTGAAAACGTATCATATATGACCTATGGTTCTTTATTCAGGATAAGGGAAAGGATGATAGAACCCCTGGGGGAAGCAAGGAGTGATGTATTCATTCTTGCTGAGCTCGCCCGCAGGCTCGGTTATGGGCACCTTTATCCCCAGAATGAAGAAGAGCTTCTAACGCATGTTCTAAAAGGTTCAGGTTTCTCACTGAAAGATGTAAGAGACGCGGGCGGAGTGGTTTCCATAGATACCGAGATGATGCAGTATAAAAAATGGGAGAAAGGAAGACTGAGGAAGGATGGTAAACCCGGGTTTGACACACCTTCAGGCAAATTTGAGATAGCATCGACCATACTTGAAGAATATGGTTATGACCCTCTGCCTAAATATACTGAACCTATCGAGAGCCCGGCATCCAGGCCCGATCTTTTTAAAAAATATCCGCTTATCTTTAATTCAGGCGCCAGGATAAATACCAGTTTCCATACCCAGCATCATGGTATAAATGGGCTTTCAGGGCAGAGACCTGAACCGGCAGTGACAATAAATACAATAGATGCAGAAAAAAGAGGTATTGCAAATGGTGATATGGTGATGATAAAAACATCCAGGGGAAGTGTGGCTCAGAGGGCATTTGTAACAGATGATATAAAGGAAGGATGCATCGATGCAAACCATGCCTGTGGAGGACCAATAGGGCCAAAAGCCTGGCAAAACTGCAATATAAATGATCTTACTGATATGGACAATTTTGATCCTATATCGGGTTTTCCTGTCTACAAAGTACTTTTATGTGACATAGTAAAAATCGA
>CAZDXU010000133.1:0-10072 GCA_964509585.1 uncultured Actinomycetota bacterium
GGCGGCAGTAAGTCTGCAGTTGACGTAAGTGTGCCCGGCGGAAGACTGGAAGTAGGCTGGGAAAGCCCGTCGGGAAATGTATTTTTAAAAGGCAGGGTAAAGCATGTCTTCGACGGACTTTATTTCCCTGAGCAGGATATGGATCTATAAAATATAGAAAGGTATAGCATGAAGTTTGAGGAATCACGCAGGTTAAGGGATCTGCCGCCGTATCTTTTTGCTGAGATAGACAGGAAGATACAGAAAAAAAGACAGGAAGGCATAGATGTCATAAGCCTGGGCATAGGAGATCCTGACATACCTACCCCTGACGGGATAATAATGGAGCTTAAAAAAGAAGCAGAAAACCCGGAAAACCACCGGTATCCTTCAAGCTATGGCATGGACGGCTTCAGGGAAGCAGCAGCAGTTTATTATAAAGACAGGTTCGGCGTGGAACTTGATCCATCTTCAGAAGTGATCACCCTTTCAGGTGCCAAGGAAGGGATCGCTAATATTGCCTATACCTATATAGACAGCGGTGATTATGTACTGGTTCCCGATCCCTCATATCCCGTATATGACATAGGTACCATGTTTGCCGGCGGAAAGACACATATAATGCCCATGGAAGAAAAAAACGGCTACATAATAGACCTGGACTGTATTGATAAAAAAATTGCCGGCAGGGCAAAACTCATGCATATAAATTATCCCAATAACCCCACCTCGGCAGTCTGCGGAATGGAATTTTTTGAAAAAGTGGTGGATTTTGCTTCTAAAAACAATATAATCGTATGTCATGATAATGCATATGCTGATACGTATTTCGGTGATGAAGAACCCTGCAGTTTCCTTTCTGCCCAAGGCGCCGGAGATGTGGGAATAGAATTTTATTCCCTTTCAAAGACTTTTAATATGACGGGATGGAGGATAGGCTTCGCTGCGGGCAATAAAGAGATAATAGCCAGCCTGGGCAAGTATAAGACAAATGTAGACTCAGGCGTGTTCAATGCAGTACAGTATGCCGGCATAGAGGCATTGAAACACCAAAAGGAGTACAGCAGGACCAATAATATAATCTACAAAAAAAGAAGAGAGATGACTGCTTCCATCCTTGACAGGATCGGAATTGATTATTACAGGTCAAATGCTACCATATATGTATGGGCCAGGGTACCTGAAGGACATACTTCAGAGTCTTTTGCCGGCATGATGCTTGACAGGGCCGATGTAGTGGTCACCCCGGGAAGCGCCTACGGCAATAAGGGAGAGGGCTATTTCAGGATATCCCTGACTATTGATGACAGCAGGCTTGAAGAAGCTCTGGACCGGATAAATAAGGCTATGTAGGGAAATTGGCTAGATATATTAAATGATCAAAGAAAAAGCCCTTCTGATCTTTATTGATTTCTCAAGGGATTTTAACAGTAAGCAGCGGAAATCTAACGGCAGGTATTCAATTGAGAATAATATGCAGGAACTATCCAATCTTGCTGTAAGCGCCGGGGCTGATGTTGCAGGCCGTCTTGCATATAAGCAAAAAGCACCTAATCCCAGGTTTTTTATAAGTACCGGCAGGCTGGAAGAGATAGATTCATTTATCTCGCAAAACAGCGCAGGACTGGTAATATTTGATGACGAGATAACTCCCACCCAGCAGAGAAACCTGCAGAGAAGGCTGGATATCAAAGTTATTGACAGGACAGCGCTTATACTGGATATTTTTGCCCAGAGGGCAAACAGCAGTGAAGGAAAACTCCAGGTAGAGCTGGCACAGCTGGATTATCTGCTGCCAAGACTTATTGGAAGGGGAGTGGAGCTGTCCCGGCTTGGCGGAGGCATAGGCACCAGAGGACCAGGCGAGACCAAGCTTGAAGTAGACAGGAGAAAGATCAGGGACCGCATAACCAGTCTCAGAAAGAAGATGAGGCAGATTTCGGTACAGAGAAATACCCAGAGGAAAAGCAGGAAAGGAAATATCTTTCAGATAGCTCTTGCAGGTTATACAAACAGCGGAAAGTCGACACTTTTAAATTCCCTTACAGATTCAAACATATATGCCAGGAATATGTTATTCTCCACACTTGATTCCACTACCAGGAAGCTGGACCTGGATGTAAAACCGGACGTACTGGTAACAGATACGGTTGGTTTTATCGAAAAGCTTCCTCATCAGCTTATTGCAGCATTTAAATCAACGCTGGAGGAAGTAAAGATATCGGACCTTTTGCTGCTGGTGGTAGATATAAGCAATGAGGATTTCCAGTCAAATATACGGAGTGTAAAAAAAGTGCTGGAGGAAATAGATGTATGGGGCAAACCATTTATCATGGTCTTTAATAAGATCGACAGCATAGAAGAGGGGCAGCTGGCGGCGCTGAAGCTAAAATACCGGAATTCTATTTTTATTTCCGCCCTTAAAAAAATAGGGCTGGAAGTACTCAGGGAAAGAATAAAAGACACCATTGAGAGGCATAATGCAGACCTGAGCATAATGCTGCCCTACGAAAAGCAGGATATGATCTCTTTTATCTATGAAAAATGCAGAGTAATACACAGGAAAGATATGGAAAAGGGGATACTGTTCGATCTAAAAATAGAACCCAGGTACATCGATATCCTGAAACCTTATGGCTGCCTGGATAGAAAGACTAGAAGTATTTCCTGATTATCCCTATCACTTTGCCCAGTATGGCTACATCTCTTAAAATAATAGGTTCCATATGGTCATTTTCAGGCATAAGCCTTATTTCTGAATCATCCTTGAAGAATCTTTTTACCGTGGCCTCATCCTCGATCATGGCAGCTATTATCTCACCGTTTATGGCTGTATCCTGTTTTCTTACAATAACCATATCACGGTCAAGGATACCGGCATTTACCATGCTGTCGCCATGGATATTAAGCATAAATACCTGTTTCTGGTCCTTTACAAAGTCAGGAGACAGCGGGAAATAGTCCTCTATATTCGCCTCTGCCAGGATGGGCGTACCGGCAGCGATGTTCCCCAGCACAGGCACAAATACCATTTCATTGGCTGATCTTCCCGTATCAGCGCTGTCTATTTCACCAAAATGGGTAACTGACAGTGCCCTGGGTTTGGAGGCATCTCTTTTAAGATATCCCATTTCTTCCAGTTTCTTAAGATGCGAATGTACTGTGGCCGAAGAACTCAGATCCACCGCCTTTGCTATCTCCCTTACGGAAGGGGGGTAGCCTTCGTCCCTGATCTTTTCGTTAATAAACTCCAAGATCTTTTCCTGCCTGGAGCTTAATTGTCTGACTTCTTTATCTATATACATAATTTAAGTGATTATAACAGAGAAGCTAACCCATGGCAAACACAGGTTCGCTTCTCTGTTCATAAGGCTATTAGCCTTCAGCCTTTTTGATGTACGGCATCATCTCCCTGAGCTTCTTGCCGACTTTCTCTATGAGATGATCTTCTTCCTTCTTTTTCATTGCCGAATACTGCGGCCTGCCTGCTTTATTTTCAAGTATCCATTCCCTGGCAAAGACACCTGTCTGGATATCATTTAGCATCTTTTTCATGGCCTTTCTGGTATCGCCGGTTATAATATCCTTGCCCTTGACGATATCGCCATATTCAGCTGTATCGCTTATGGAGTACCTCATCCAGGATATACCGCCCTCATATATGAGGTCCACTATAAGCTTTAGTTCATTAAGCACTTCGAAATAGGCTATCTCCGGCTGGTAGCCGGCCTCTACAAGCGTGTCAAAGCCCGCTCTTATAAGCTCGGTTGTACCGCCGCAAAGAACAGCCTGCTCACCAAAGAGGTCAGTCTCTGTCTCTTCCTCGAAGGTAGTGGTTATGATACCCACTCTTCCTGATCCGATCCCTCTGGCATAGGCCAGGGCAAAATCCTTGGCCTTACCTGAGACATCCTGGTATACGGCGATTATGGCCGGTACGCCGCTTCCCTCAGTAAACATCCTTCTGGCTATGTGCCCGGGGCTTTTAGGCGCTATCATTATCACATCTACATCCTTGTGGGGTATTATCTGGCTGTAATGAATATTAAATCCGTGGGCAAAGGCCAGTATATTGCCCTTTTCGAGATTGGGAGCTATATATTTTTCATATACGGCGGGCTGTAAATGATCCGGTACCAGTAGCATGATGATATCAGACTGGGCAGCTGCCTTATCAGTGGAAAGGACAGTGAAACCCTTGTCTTCTGCAGCTTTCCAGGCTTCTGTCCCCTCAGCCTCGGCCACGACTACATCCATACCGCTTTCCTTAAGATTCTGGGCATGGGCATGTCCCTGGCTGCCGTAACCCACTATTGCTATCTTTTTGCCTTTCAGGATATCCAGGTCTATATCTTTGTCATAGAACATCTCTGCCATTTTTTCCTCCTAGTCTAAAAATTGATAGAACCAATATATATAAATATTGGAACGGCATATCAAGAATAAACACTATTCTAACAAAATAAGAGAAAAAAGTAATAGATTTTGATCAGGAAAAAAAAGAAAAAAATATTGACACAAACATATGTTCGGTAGTATTATTTATACAAACACATGTTCGCAGTACATAAATAGCAAAATTACAGTAAAAAAACAGCAGGGGGCAGGCAAGATGACAGGGATCATAGTAATGAATATCAAAAAGATGCTTATGATAATCCTTATCACATTAGTCAGCGTGCTTGTGATATTGGCTTTTTACAGCAATCGTCATAAGTTCAGCGGCTTTGAGACAGTAAAATATGTGAAGATAAGCATCAGCACTCCGGTAAGCGCTATTGAGCTTGCTGACAGGTACTCTGGGCCGGAGCACAAAGATAGGTTTGTGTCAGAACTTAAAAAAATAAATAATCTGGGATCAGCAGGAAATATCAATAAAAATACGGTGCTGATACCGGTATTTGGATCAAATTAATGGATGGGAGAGATAATGGGTGTTTACCTGGAAGAAGCAAAGATACTGGATAAGGAGCCCAGGAGCATTTCACAGATAAAAGAAGACCAGATATGTCCGGACTGCGGATGCAGTCTAATGAACGGGGGCAACTGCTTTTTCTGCTATTGTGGCTGGAGCAGCTGCGGATAGTTTTAATCATAATATTGCTTTAAAATTCCATATTTTTGTTATAGGTCTATTTGTATCATTGACTTTTACATCACATCAAATATCATTTACTGATATGCTTATAAGTCCAGACAGAAAGGAATGCTATTGGTAATCATAAAGGTCCAAATACTTGATAAAGAGCTTCAAACCCCTGAATATGCCCATATTGGCGATGCAGGACTGGACCTGTATAGTGCCTTAGATTGCATTATACGGCCCCTGGAGCGGAGAAAAGTGCCTACAGGTATAAAGATAGCCATACCGCCTGGATACGCCGGTTTCGTGCAGCCTAGATCGGGCCTGGCCATAAAAAAGGGACTTAGCCTGGTAAACACGCCGGGACTTATAGATTCGGGATACCGGGGCGAAGTATGTGCCGTACTTATAAACCTGGACAGCAAAGATGATATAAGGATCATGCGGGGGGAGAAGATATGCCAGCTGGTCATACAGAAAGTAGAGCATGCAGATATTGAGGTGACCGATAATCTGGATGACACCGCCAGGGGAGAAGGGGGATTCGGGAGCACAGGGCAATAGCAAGTCTGCTAAAAAAGATTGATTATGAGAAAAATAGAGACATACTTGAGTAATAGCTAATATAATAATTTGGTTATTGAAAGCAGGAGAAGAAGTAAGACTGTATCTGATCTTATAAGAGAGGCCATAGATAAAAGCTTTGGTGCCAAAAAGGATATCGGCCTGGACAAGGCCGCAGATAATATCTTTGAGGTATGAGCTCATTACCCAGAATATCAAACATTGTCCCATGTCAGATATAACCACAGCAAGCATATAACCGAAACTTTTTACTAATATTTGCCGTCATTTAATATAATTATTAACTTCCGATAATACATATTATGTCGACTAATATATTTTTTAATGAATATTTCAATGGCAGTCCTCCTCTACCTTATCTTTCCATAAATAGGTCCATAATTACTGCAGGCCCTGTAATCGGCGCCTTCCTTATCCCCGGTACCAAAACTATTCCAGGAAGACGGACGGAAAATATTTCTGTCGTCAACATTATGCATCATCACCGGTATCCTTAATATGGATGCCAGCGTTATAAGACCCTGGCCTATATGTCCATAACTTACGGCACCGTGGTTAGCGCCCCAGTTATTCATCACTGAATAGACATCGGTAAAGGCTCCCCTGCCAGTAAGCCTGGGGGCAAACCATGTGGTAGGCCATGTCGGGTTTGTCCTGAGGTCAAGACTCTCATGCACTTTTTTGGGCAGTTCCACCGTCTCCCCTTCAGCTATCTGCAGTACCGGGCCAAGCCCTTTTACAATATTTAACCGCGACATGGTGACCGGCATGCCGCTCCTGGTTGTAAAATCAGCAGAAAATCCGCCGCCCCTGAAATAGCTGAGGTCTGCAGGCCTGAAAAGTGTATTATCCACGCATCTTTTTATCTCGCCGGCAGTGATCTCCCAGAAGGGTTTAATAGCCGGCCTGCCTTCTATTTCCTGCTGTCCTGTACCGTCAAGGGCACTGGAACCTGAATTTATAAGATGTATTATCCCCTCCCCTGCCGTTCCAGTCATTCTGTAGCCGGTCACCCTGTCTACAGCATCAGGACTCCAATAGGTCCTGACATCAGAAAATATCTGGGCAGTATTGGTAAGCAAGTATCCGAAAAGCATGGAAACTGCATTAAGGCAGTCATTTTCAGTGGCGAAAATATATGGCGGTCTGACCCCGTTCCAGTCAAAAGAGCTGTTTAATATTGTCTCGGCAAAATCAGCATTGGGATAATGGTCAGTCCATTGTCTCTGTCCCTGGAATCCGCCGGCAATAGCATCATGGCCCAGCGATTCTTCATAATGATCTATTTTCCCAAGTTCCGGATTGCCAGACATAAGGTCCCGGCATATAAGGGTCATCTTTACTGAAAATTCCCAGTCCATGTCAAGTCCGGCCCTATCCTTTTGTTTTTGGGAAGGATTATCGTCAGGACCTTCCCTTAGTTTATCCTTTGCCCATTTCAATGCCTTTTCATATTCGCCCTTATCGTAGATCTGGCGGTCTATACGTCTTTTTACCTCAGTCATATCCACATATTCTACCCTCATGCCAAGAAAGTCTTCAAAGAAGCCTGCATCCACTATAGAACCAGCTATACCCATGGACACATTTCCTATGGAAAGATAGGACCTGTTCTTCATAATGGATACAGCCATTGCTGCCCTGACAAAGGAAAGGATCTTATGGGCCGCATCCCCAGGTATTGTCTCATCATTTGCGTCCTGCACATCTCTGCCATATATGCCAAAAGCCGGCAGGCCTTTCTGGCTATGTGCTGCCAGAACTGCAGCCAGGTATACAGCTCCGGGCCTCTCAGTACCGTTAAAACCCCATACCGCTTTAGGCCGCAAAGGTTCCATGTCCATAGTCTCTGAACCATAGCACCAGCAGGGTGTGACTGTGAGGGTGGCTCCTACATTCTCAGAAGAAAAATTTTCATCAGCCCTGGCTGCTTCTGCAATACCGCCTATAGTGGTATCGGAAATAATACATTTCACACTTGTCCCATCCGGGTATTTGAGATTATCAGCAATAAGCCTGGAAGCCGATCTTGCCATCCTCATGGTCTGATCTTCCAGCCCTTCCCTCACCCCGTTCATCCTTCCGTCTATTACCGGTCTTATTCCTATTTTGGGAAATGTCCTTGATTTATACATTAGTTATTCCTTTCCATACTGATCATCAGTCATCAAACAGATCTTCTTATTATAAGTCTTGTAGTTAAAGTAGTAATCGAAGGTTTGCTATTAACAGGGATCTCTTCCCTGTTACCTATTCTTTTTATAAGTTTTTTTACCGCAGTGCTGCCAAGACGGTAAACAGGCTGGCAAATTGCAGTCAGCGGAGGATCTATTAAGGCGGACCATTCAGGGTCATCAAAACTTAAAATTGCCATATCATGGGGAATGCCTATCATCTTTTCCCTGAGGACTGTAAGGGCGCCCATAGTCATGTCCATATTTGTGACAAAAACTGCATCAGGAGGGTTTTTCATCTTAAGCAGTTCAAGAGTAAGCCTGGCGCCGCTTTCCTTCTTAAAATCTCCTGTTTTGATAAGTGTTTCCTCTTCAAATATCCCCGATTGCATTAAAGCGCTTCTGTAGCCCCTGAGCCTTTCCCTGCCGGTAGTCCGGTCGGTAAAACCATTTATTATGGCAATCCTCCTATATCCCCTGTCCAGAAGGTATTTTGCAGCGTTATATGATCCTTCATAATTGTCAACCAGGACAGCATCGGCATCCAAACCATCAACCAGCCTGTCCAGGAGTACAATTTTGATACCGGCATTCATGGTACTTTTTATAAAATCCCTATTCAGTCCGGTAGGCGTTAATATGATGCCGTCAACTTTGTTAGACCTGAGTATCTTTAAATACTCCAGTTCTTTTACCGGGTCATCATCACCATTGCAAAGTATGGTCTTGTAGCCGTACTCCCTGGCGGTGTCCTCTATTGATTTTGCTATTGTGGAATAAAATGGTGACAGGACATTTCCCACTATAAGGCCTATGGTATAAGTCTTTCTCTGCCTGAGACTCCTGGCTACTGAATCAACAGAATAATCAAGCTCTTCTATGGCAGAAAGTACTTTTTGTCTGGTATGTTCCCTTACCCCTTCAAAACCTGACAGTACTCTTGATACTGTAGCCGTAGAAACACCGGCCCTTCCGGCAACTGTCCTGATATTTGGTCTTACCATAAGTAGAAAATTTAAATAATGTTAACGATTACATCCAATAATATTATATTTTCCCTTAATAATCAAATAGAGCGAACGGGTAGTTTTTTAGACGGAAGTACCATGCATTATTCTAATGGATCCCAGCGGCAGCAGAAGTAGCTATATTACCTGTTAAGGTATTTAAACAATAAGCTGTTATAGTCCTTCTTGTAAAAAAGCTTGGCATTGATATCAGGGTACATCTTCCTCAATCTCTTTATCTTGCCGTTTTTCTTTGTGACCAGTTTCTGGTTAAGGGTGGTCAGCTCTATATACAGGTCAAAATCAGGAAGATAGAAATCAGGGGTAAAACTTTTCTTAGGGAGATCAGCATCATCCCATTCAAGAGTGAATGTCCTGGGTTCATATTCCCATTTTATCCTGTAAAAATCCAGTATGCGGGCAAATTCTTTCTCGCTTTCATGGGCAAAAACGACATCCTCTGCTGTCTTGTCCCTGAGACCAAGCTTATTGTTTTTGGTAGAATTCATTCTGATCTTTAGAGCATTTCTTGCCATCAGGTTAATCTTGGCACCTCCTTTCAGACGCTGGCTGCGCCTTTATTCTTTATGCGGTCAATATCATCTCCGCGATTATTAAAATGCCTGTCGATGTCCCCCCTCAGGTCTTCATATACCTTTCCCAGGGCTATGCCAAAGACCCCCTGGCCGCTTTTAAGGGTATCGATTATGTCCCTGTCGGAATTGCAGGCATATACTGATTCTCCATCAGATATAAGGGTGACATCCAGAAAGGCATCTTTTTCACCGTCATTTTTTTCCAGGTATTTTTTGGCTTTTCTTATTTTCTGGAGGCTTACACCTGCCTGCAGCAGTTTTTTTATTACTTTTAATTTAAGCAGGTCATCAAAACTATACATCCTCCTGGAGCCGCAGCCCACTCCATTATTGACTGAAGGCTTTACGATAGCAGTACGGTCATAGTAATCCAGCTGCCTGTAGCTCAGGTCTACAATATTACAGACCTGCCCTGAACTATAAAATCTCTTTATATCCCCTGTCATACCAGCCTCGATAATTACAAAATTGTAATTACATAACAGTAATTACATTGATGTAATATTAATACTAAAAGTGTTATTAGTCAATATCTCTGTTTGTGAGTCTCTGTGATTCAGACATTAGAGCCCCATAATCGCAGTACGGCCGGGAAATCCGTTTAATATTTTTAAAAGATTTAGAAAAAATGGCCAATTCGAGGGTAAA
>CAZDXU010000134.1:0-3076 GCA_964509585.1 uncultured Actinomycetota bacterium
GAGGGACCTGAACTATGATAAATATTTTACCGATGGAGACCAGAGGCTGTCACTGCAGGATGAATACAATTCACATAATACCGAAATCCTGGATATTGATCAGGTAAAAGAGAAATTGATGAAACTTGATTATATAAAAGATGAATTAGCTCAATATAATAAAAAGTAGTTTAGGAGATTGCCAGTAAAAGAAAGTGATCAAATGAAAATACTCATTACAGGCTCTAAAGGTTTTGTGGGAAAGAACCTCAAAGCAGAATTAATAAATCAGGGATATGAAGATCTGCTCGAGTTTCACAGGGGAATTGCCCCTGATAAACTGGATGAATTCACCAGGGAATGCGGTTTTGTATTCCACCTTGCAGGAGTGAACCGGCCTGAAGACGACAAGGAGTTCATGGATATCAATTTTGGCCTGACTGAGCAAATTTTAAAGCTTCTTGAAAAGCATGATAATAGATCTCCTATTGTCTTTGCTTCTTCCATTCAGGCCGGACTGGATAATCCCTATGGAAAAAGCAAGAAAAAAGCAGAAGAATTGCTATTTTCATATAGCAGGGATACGGGTAGCAAAGTAATGGTATTCAGGCTTCCCAATATATTCGGGAAATGGTCTAAACCAGATTATAATTCAGTGGTAGCCACATTCTGCCATAATGTTTCAAGAGGAATAGATATACAGGTTAATGATCCAGGGACAGGTCTTACCTTATGTTATATAGATGATGTATTGAAGGAATTTATAAAAGCTATAAAGACAGAGCCTACTAAAAAAGGAAGATATTATAAAGTCCCGGTGGAGTATAAGATCAAGCTGGGAAAGCTTGCCGGGATAATAAAAGGATTCAGGGATACCAGGAAGGACCTGGGCATTCCCGATATGAAGGATAGTCTTTTGAAGAAGCTATACAGCACATATAATAGCTATCTCCCCGAGGATGATTTTACATATGATCTGGACATGATCACTGATGACAGGGGATCATTTACTGAATTTATAAGGACAGCTGAAAAAGGACAGATATCTGTAAATGTAATAAAACCGGGGATCACAAAAGGCAATCACTGGCACCATACAAAAAGCGAGAAGTTTATGGTGGTCTATGGCAGGGGCCTTATACACTTCAGGAAAGTAGATGGTGAGAGAGTACTATCCTATGATGTCGATGGGGAAAAGCTTAAAGTAGTAGACATACCTCCTGGATATACCCATAATATAAAAAATATCGGAGATACAGATATGGTAACAGTTATGTGGGCTAATGAAATATATGATCCCGATAATACAGATACATATTATATGGAGGTATAGTCTATGGACAAATTAAAGCTGATGACAATAGTCGGCACAAGGCCGGAAATAATCAGGCTTTCTGAGACTATTAAGGCATGTGATATATATTTTAACCATATCCTTGTCCATACCGGACAGAATTGGGATGATTCGCTTAATGATATTTTTTTCAGGGAATTCGGACTGAGGAAGCCTGATTATAATATTGGAGCTGTAGGAAAAAACCTGGGGGAGACAATCGGTAAGATAATATCAGGATCTTATGAGCTTTTATCTAAGGAAAAACCGGACGGTCTGTTAATACTGGGCGATACTAACTCTTCCTTATGCTCTATATCTGCAAAAAGATTAAAGATACCCATCTTTCATATGGAAGCGGGAAACAGGTGCTTTGACCAGAACGTTCCGGAAGAGATAAACAGGAAAATAGTAGACCACATATCAGATATAAATATGCCCTATACCGAGCACAGCAGGAGATACCTTCTTTCAGAGGGAATTAGAAAAGAGCATATATTTGTCACAGGCTCTCCCATGCCGGAAGTCCTTTTTAATAATATGGAAAAGATAGAAAAAAGCCGGGTACTGGAGGAGCTGGGGCTTGAAGAGAAAAAATACATGCTGCTGTCTGCCCACAGGGAAGAAAATATCGATGATGACGATACATTCAGCTCATTGATGGAAGCTATGAACTTCATTGCTGATGCCTATAAAATCCCGGTCATCTATTCAACTCATCCCAGGAGCTGGAAGAAAATAGAAAAAATGGGTTTTAAGTTCCATAAACTGGTAAGGAAACTGAAGCCATTTGGCTTCTTTGATTATAATAAGCTGCAGATGAATTCATATTGCGTACTCTCTGACAGCGGTACACTTTCTGAGGAAAGCGCGATCCTTGGCTTCTGCGGAGTACTTATAAGGACATCTACCGAGCATCCGGAAGTCCTGGATAAGGGAACCATAGTTATGGGGGGAACTAACTCCAAAGATATCAAACAGGCGATTGACCTTGCGGTTTCGATCAAGGAAGCAAATAAAACTCTTCCCCTGGACTATGCCGATAGGAATGTATCTGTGAAGGTGGTAAAGATAATACAGAGCTATGCGAAGATAGTAGATATGGTTATATGGGATAAGTAAAATTGCTTTTATTAATTAAATAATTATATTATAATTATATTAAATATTTTGTGAAAAAGTATAATGTAAAAATAATAATAGTAAAGATGAATAAATTTATAATATAAAATGGAAGATATTAATATAAAGAATAAAAAGATAATAGTTACCGGCGGAGCCGGTTTTCTTGGAAAATATGTTGTTAAAAAGCTTGAGGAAAGACAATGCTCTGATATCTTTGTACCTTTAAAAAAAGAATATGACCTGAGGAAGCTAAGTGATGTAAAAAGGATGTATGAAGAAGCCGGTGCGGATATATTGATCCACCTGGCTGCGGTTGTTGGCGGGATCGGCGCTAACAGGGAAAATCCGGGCACTTTTTTTTATGATAACCTTATAATGGGCGTCCAGCTTATGGAATATGCCAGGATATATGGTCTGGAAAAGTTCGTTGGAATTGGAACCATATGTTCATATCCTAAATATACCCCTGTTCCCTTTAAAGAAGAAAACCTTTGGGACGGTTATCCGGAGGAGACAAATGCGCCCTATGGCCTTGCAAAAAAGATGCTGCTGGTCCAGTCCCAGGCATATAGACAGCAGTATAATTTTAATTCTATCTTTCTCCTGCCGGTTAATCTTTATGGTCCGGGCGATAACTTT
>CAZDXU010000135.1:0-2527 GCA_964509585.1 uncultured Actinomycetota bacterium
CTGGACAAAGGCGACCTTATAAGGCCCTCAGGGACAATAAGGGGATTCTGGAAATAATGGGAGTGATATGTCAGTAGAGAGTCAGAAGTTATTGGAGATCCTGCAATATATATGTTTTGCCGGGCTGATATTATCAGGGCTGGCCGGGATCTTTCTGCCCGGCCGCGGCAAAAAAGCAGCAGCCCTGTTTATAATAATGGTATTTATTACAATCTTATCCTTTACGCTCTATGCCGGCATAATGGTATTTATGGTAAATATAGTATTCATATTCGTGTTTGCCGTGCTTTATCTTTTTGCCAGCAGCCAGGCAGGACCCGGGAAAAGTATAGGATATGCCGGCTTAAATATTGCCGCCGGTGCCGCGGCATTCCTCTTATGTGCCGGCCTGGGCTATATTATATTCTATAATTTAAGACGATATTTCCCCGGGGAAGCTGAAAACCGGGAGATCGTGATCACTGGCATGGAAGATATAACAGTGCAGGTCTTCAGCAAATATCCTGTTATCATAATAATGCTGGCCGCAGCCGCACTGGTGACTTTTACCGCTTTTACGATATGGGATCAAAAAAGGCATAAGGACAAAGGAGTGCAGTAGATGGGTATGGAGATGATCTTTTATATGGGCATGGTACTTTTTTTAGTCTCGTTTCTGGGACTTCTTATATCCGGCCATGCCCTGCCTTTTTTTATATCTCTCCAGGTCATGGCTGCAGCAGCCGTGATAAATCTCCTGAATTTTTCCCAGTATAAGGCTCCCGGGAACGTGGAAATAAAGGTGTTTTTGGTGCTGGGGCTCATGGCTTTCTACCTGCTCCAGTTTTCCCTGGCCTTTTATATCTATTCAAACCAAAAAAATACCAAGCTGCCTGCAGCAGTCAGGATTCTCAGCCTGGAAAAAAGTGACTGGTGGGGAGAGGATAAGAACTAGATGGTATATTTATCAGACATCATGACAGGTCCCTATGCCGGGGTGATCATACTGGCTGCCGGTATGCTTATAGCATTTTTTGCCGGTTTTTCCCAAAGCAGGAAAATAAATATATCCGTAGCTTCGATAACCGCTGTCTCATATGCTGCCGGTATTTATATATATATAAGGAATTACCTGGCTGCCGGTCCCGTATCCTCATTTCTTACAAATACAGGTCTGGCAGAGACTGTAATATCGGCTGCCCTGCTTTTCTTCGGGTTAAATGTCCTTTTCTTTCTTTCGCTGGAGAAGCTGTCCCGGAGGGACTATGTCCGGCAGGTGATCATGCTCTCATTTGCTGTAGTCTCTGTCCTTTTGCTGGCAATTTCAGATAATATTATTTTCTTTACTGTATCACTTATTGTTACTATCTTAAGCATATTCAACTTCCTGGCTTCATCAGGAAAAGACCTTCACGGTGTAAGAGAATACGCAGGTGGTTTCGGCCTGAGGCCGGCAGCTGCGGCAGGATTTGTCCTGATGGGGTTTTCTCTGCTGGCGGGTACCGGGACTATGGACAGCATCTCATCCTTTACCGCCCCGGAAAAAGCCGGGGACCCGCTTTTTATGATAGCGGTACTGTTTCTGGGCTGTGCTGTATATTTATTTTTTTTCCTGTATCCATTCCAGGGACTTTTGCTTGGGCTTTCCGCGAAGGCCGATGTCTTTTCAAACCAGGTATTATGGCTGCTCTATATCCCCTCAGGGATAGTGATGCTTATCAAGCTGGAGACCTTCTTTGACATGTTTTACGGCAGGCAGAATATTTACGGATTTGCGGTCCTGGCCCTGCTTGCATTTTTAAACCTCCTGGGACCGGGACTGGCTTCAATAAGGTCATTTAATATCAAAAGGATATTATCCCTATTCCTTCTTTTCCAGCTGGGGACCCTGCTCCTGGCGAAAGCGGCAGATTTTACCGGAAGGGGTCCGTCATATACGGCAGGAATATTCGACCTCTGGGTATTATTCATAATTCTCACGGTTTTTTTACCCCTTTCAATGTTTTCCCGGACACTGGAGATGAGCGGCAGCAGGGGCATGATAGACAGGTCAAGGGGCTTCTTCAGGAGCCATCCCTATGCCGGCATCTGCTTTGTCATCATATTCATATGGTGGCTGGCTGCCAATATATATCTATGCTTCCTTAACGGGCCTCTTCCCGGCGCCCTCCTCATGGAACAGGGTACCTGGGCAGCCGTCCTTTATGCAGGCTGTGCGGCAGCGCTGGCGCTTATGGCTGCAAATATTATAAGGATGATGTTAATATTATTTGGAAGGGCTTCGGAAAACAATCCGCCGGCCGCCGCTTCGCTCCCGGCTGTCTTTTACATATACATATCCTTTTTTGCCCTGGCAGCAGCAGTGTCAGCCGTGCTGGTATTTACGGGAAATGCGGGAACAGGACAGGACAGTATCCAACTATGGGGCAGCAGCTTTTATATTTTCGGGAGCGGGAACTGACCTTGGAAGAAGAGACAAGACGTTTTAACATCAAGCATCTCCTGGTCATCATAATAGTCCTGGTCATAGCCCTGGCAGTGGTTATAA
>CAZDXU010000136.1:0-11496 GCA_964509585.1 uncultured Actinomycetota bacterium
AGTACCTGAATACCGATTCCGGGGGGTCCTCCCCCATCATCTACAAAGCATGAACCGAAATCCTTCATTCGGTTCTCTCAGGACACACTGCGGAAAATAGGTTATACTTTTATAATGCATCATATAATATAATCAATTTAAATTATTGATCCAGGCTTTAAGATATAGATTGAGGTGGATTAATGGCAAAAAGTATATTTATTTCAATCAATGAAAATATCGATAAATAAGCATATAAGATCATTTTTAATTATAGACGCAACTGAAATAAATAGAAGTTATTTTTTTATAAATCTCTCGGCTTTTATCATCTCATTGATCTTTTTTATCTCCTTCCTTATATTTTCTTCAGATTATCCGGAAAACAACATAGCCTGTAATATATATTATCTTTTCATATCATTTTTCCTGCTGTTTGCCCCAAATCTGGCGATCAGGATAATATCTGCCTTAAAGAGACAAAAATACTCCAGCTATGAGCGCTATGACCCTGTTATCATTTTACTGGTCTTTGCCTTGCTGATCCTTATCAGCCTGTTTCCCTTCAGGACGGACCTTCTGGCCCCTGTGGCATTTACAGGTATTTTTTCTGCTGTCATCTTTTTTGCCCAGTTAGCTGCAAATAAGGTCATCAGAAAAGATTCCCTGATGCCGCTTGGCATTATCATCCTGTTTTCTGCCTTTATTGTCTTCAGTCTCTGGAGTTCAAAATTCCTGCTGTACTATTCCAGTCCCATCTTTTATGAAAAACTATTCACGGGAAATGCATTTATAGACCCCATATTCCACGGGGCTGTTTCCAATATCTTTAAGAATTACCACACACCCAGCACAGGACTGGATGGCACTCCGTTATTAAGATACCATTTCCTGAGTCATTGGATCTTTGCCCGGCTATCCGGGCTGACAGGCTCGAATGCGCTTTATTTTTACCAGGCAGGGTATCCCATTATCTTTATACCCCTTTTTTTTAAATATTTCCTTCTGATGGTAAGAAGGATATCGCCATCATCGGGCCACGCCGCTTTTACAAAAAAATATTTCTGGTTTGCAGTGCTGATAGTTTTTTCATCTATTTTTCCAAAGTTTATCCTGGAGAGATTCTTTATCTCAAATTTTGAGATAGTATCTGAATCATATAACCTGTCGCTTACATTATCCTTTATAGTCATCCTTATGATAATGCTGTTTGCAGTCAGGGATAATAAGAACACGCCCTATAATGTCACGAGAATGATCTTCTTCCTTGTCCTGCTGCCTGTATTTATTTTTTTGATCGGTCTTTTAAAATCATCCACGATGGTGATATTTGTTGCAGTCCTTGCCTATGTGTTTATCAGGCTAAGACTCTTCAGGTCATTTGCTTATTCATCAAGCATCATCTTTTGCCTGTCATCAGGTTTCCTGCTGTTAAGGTTTTTATCAGGACCCGGGTTTGCCGGTTATGAGACAGGGCTTTTCGCATTTTTCAGGACAGTGGTCTTAAGCCGCAATCCCGGATTACCCTGGTACATCGCCCTGGCATTCTTTATAACAGTCTATTATTTCTGGACTTTGCTTTTCATTATCATAAAGACGATTGAGATCAAAAAAGGGGGCGCAGCCGGTCCGTTTACCGCTTTCGGGAATAAAAAGACGCTTTTGCTGGAAATACCGGTATTTGCCCTGTTTGCCGGTATTCTTCCCGGCGCCTTATTCATTATACCGGGCGGGAGCGCAAATTATTTTTCCGATATCCAGAGGTGGATATCGGTCATTCTGTTATTGGCTTTCCTTGTCAAAACTGATTTCTTTATCCCATTTTTTTCAAATACAAAAAGGCGGGCTGCGCTTATTGCCGCCGTATCCATACTCTTTATATCCTTTGTTTTCAATTTCTTTACCGAGACTGATTCATTCCTCAGGGACTATTTCAGGAATAAGGAAGAATATGGGAGGATAATCGAAGATGACTTTGCTGGTGATATTGAAAGATATAGAAAAATGTTAATAGCTACCCTTATAGAGCTGGATAAGATGCCGGAACAGGTAAAAGGAAATACCCTTTTGTATATACCGGCATCAAATAGCATTTTCTGGGATCTGGGCTTTTTCTCCAAGACCCTCTCCGTCCCCCTGGCCATACCTGCGGTAAGCGGGATCGCCATGATCGACGGCCTTCCTTCAAGGGCTCAGGTCTATAATATGAATTTCGGCTATGCGTCTTATGAGGTATTCGAGGAAGTAAAATATGATAAGAGAATAGAGGATATATTCTATGAGGTAAAAAGCGGCGGCTATGAGAACCTTATAGTGCTGGATCTCAAAGGCGGATATACAGGCCTTGATCTTATTGACGGATCCAATATCCATGAATATGCCGGCAATACTTTTAACCTGGTCCGCAGACTTTTATCATATACAGTCAGCCAGGAGCCGGAATTTGAATATATATATGAAATAACGGAAAGGGCAGCCGGCCAGGCTGGATACCTGGAATGTTTAATTGCGGATAAGCTTTTGACGTCAGACGCAATCCCTGATGGTATGGATAATACTGAATTCATAAACATGATTTACAGGATACTTCTAGATCGGGAGCCCGACCGGGAAGGCCTGGAAAAATGGTCGGCTTTGCTGGAAGACGGCAAACCCGGGATATATATTTTAGAAAGTATCATCGATTCTCCGGAATTCAGCTCGAAATACAGCAACTAGAATGGCCGTTTTATCATATTCGGGGAAGATCTCCGGATATTGGCATCAGGTGCCGTCTATAAAAGACTTCAGGCCCTGCCTGAATAGCTGCAATATGCTGTAACCCAAAAACCTGTGGGATAAATATACCATTCCGGAAAACAATGCTGCTGCAGCAAAAAGCAGCAGAAAAAATCCCGGAAGTCCTTCTCCATCGATAAAATGCCCGAGCATATAAAGGATCGATGCAGCTGCAGCCGACCCGGCAACCGGTATAAAAAGATGCTTTAATAATTCTATTGCCCTGCACTTTATTATTGCTATTGTCTTTACAAAAAAGCCTATGCTGGATAGAAAAGCGCTTATTGCCACAGCCAGTGCCGTGCCCAGTATTCCGTATCTTATGGTCAGGGGATAGATGAGTATAAGGATCATCAGCAGTCTTGCCGCCTGCCACCTGGTCTCTACGCCCGGTTTCCCCACTGCCCTGAATAAGGGGGTGGAGGTATTTATCACTGAGCTCACCGATCCCGAAAAAGCGATCACCCGCATGGCGGGGACCATGGGCATCCACTGTTCCCCCAGGAACAATTTTGTGAATCCGGGAGCAAGGACTATCAAAAATGCCGCCGCCGGAAAAGACAGGAATGAGACGATCTGAAGGATCTTTAAATATGTGCGCTTTAGTTTTTCCGGGTCGTCCTGGATCTTTGAAAATAAGGGAAGGCTTATCTGTGAAATAACTGATACCGTATCTGCAGTAGGGGTATTCGATATCCTGTATGCCATCTGGTAGAAACCCAGCATTGCCGCTCCCAGGAGGCTCCCCACTAATATATCATCGCCCTGGGTGATGAAAAATATCAGTAGACTGGAACCGGAGATCCATTTTCCAAAGGCAAAGAGCTCTTTTGCCTGCATTTTTTCCAGCCTGAACCTGGGCCTGTAGGGTTCGATCACATATGACATCACCGATCTTACCAGGCTGCCTGCCAGAAGACCCAGTACCAGAGCCCATACGCTTCTTAAGACAAATGCTGCGGAAATTGCCGTCAGGAAATCAACGCAGGTCCCGATAAACTGATACTTGAAAAACTTGTGGAATTCCAGGTCCTTCTGGAAATATATGGCCGCAATATTCCCGAAACTCTTGATTATCAGGGAAAAACCGATGACTTTCAGGATGATCCCTGCTTCCGGGACCCCGAAAAGAAGCGATGCCGGTCCTGACAGGAAAAAGATGGCGGCTGATATTAATACTGCCCTGATTATCATAACTGTCCAGGCAGTATCAAGATAGGGCCTGACATCTTCTTTTTTCTGTATCAGGGCCTGCGAATAGCCGGTCCTGGAAAGATTGCTTATGATATCCATCACCAAAAGGGCTGCCCCGAATACGCCGAAATCTTCAGGAGACAGGATCCTGGCAAGCACTATGACCTTTATTATCTTGAAAAGCCTGTCGGCATTCCTTAAGGCAAACAGCCAGCCAGTCCCCCTGGCTGTCTTTCCTGACAAACTCAGGTCTGAGGTCTTTGACTTCTCGATCAGCTTTCTAAGTTTTTCTGTTATTCTCATCGCGGATAAAGACCTTTTTAAGCTTTCTCTTCCACCGTCCCGGGTCCAGGACTTTTTCCATAAAACCGGACAGTATAATGAAAATATCCCTGTGGATCCTGTTATTGGCATGGAACTCGAAGACCAGATAGCTGACTGGCCCATCCCCGGTATTTTTTATGCCGTGCGCTTCTCCAGGAGCATAGAAGATCACGTCATGAGGCCCCGCTTTCCTGCCAAGGGTTTCCAGTTCTCCCTCAAGCACAACCATCGCTACATCATAATGATCGCTGTGAGGCTCATAGCCTGCACCCGGCCCCACCCGGGATATATGGCAATGAAGCTTCCTGAGGTAGAGCGTAGGCACATCAAATATATCTGCCCTGGCAAACCCGTCCCGGAGGTCCGGTATTTCCGGCAGCGCAAAAACATCGAATCCAGGTCCCGTATCCCCTCTTTTTGATAATGCGCTCCATTTGAATATCAGGTATTCCGCATCCCCGCCTGCCCCGGCTCTCAGGGTGTGGGCGAGACCTGAAGGATAATAAAGGAAGTCGCCCTTTTTCACAGCAACCGTCTGTCCGGGAAGTATGATATCCATTTTGCCCCGCAGCATGATAAGGACCTCTTCTTCCTTGTGTATATGGGGATCATGGGGGGAAGCCCCTCCTGAAAGCCTGGATACATGGCATGATAGGCTGATCATATCCCTGGTAATGCCCTGGAAAAGATAGACCTGCTTTGAACTTTCTTCATCCGGAGGCAGGGGGAGCCCGGGATAATACACGCCGCTTTTTAATACTGCGCCCGTTTTTTTCTTATCGTTTCTTCTCATGCTAAAACCTTTTCCTCTTGAGCCCGTTTTTTATTTTATACAGTATCTTAGCCAGGGCATTGACCGCCCTGTATCTGAAAAACCGGTTCTGGGACCTTATCAGGCCGCGGCTGCCCCTGTATTCATCCCTGATATCCCTTTCACCTATCCATTTCCGTTCTTCCAGCCGCCTTTTATAATGCCTGCAGCCGGTGCAGGCAATACCTTCTATTGCCTTATTGCGGCCCGCCAGCATGCCTTTTGCATAATCATACCTGGAGCCTTCAAGGCTCTTTTCCAATCCGGCATCCAGGATATTCCCATAGTCTTCACTGTAATTTATACTGCAGCCCAGAAGCCTTCCGTCATAGTTGATATAGGGGCTGGTCCACAGGGCGGTACAGCAGCTGTCATTATATTCCCTCCCGTATTTCTTTTTGAATTCCTCCCTGTCCGAGACCCCCAAACCGCTTTCCTTTCTTATCAGGTCCCTGTCTTCCTTACCGGCAAAAGACCTGGAATAAAGGTCTCCCCACGACAGCTTGGTGCTGAATGACATATTTAGCCTCCCGGCCATTTCCCTGGCTTTTTTTATTTCATGCGCATTATGCCCGAATATGATAAAACGCCAGTGCAATATGGGGAAAAAAGAATTATATTTTTCCTTATATCTGTTTATTGTCTCGATATTCTTTATTACCCTGTCCAGATCGCCATTTACCCTGTATTGCGAATAGACCTCTCCTGATGCCCCGTCAATGGAGCAGGTTATCTTCCTGAACTTATATCTTACCAGGGCCTCTATCATCTCCTCGCTTATGATGTTCATATTCGCACCGTTGCCAGCTGAGAGCGCTACACCCTGCTGATAGGCATACCTTGCCATTTCTATCAATTCCCTGTTCAAAAAGACCTCTCCCCAGTTGGACAATTCGATGAAATAGACCCGGGGATTGTCATCTACTATCTTCTTAAAGGTATCAAAACTCAAAAAACCCCTGCCCAGTTTTTTATGGGTCTCACCTATTGCAGTGGGACAAAGGGGACAGCTCAGCGTACACACAGTTGATGCCTCCAGGCATATTTTTTTCGGTCCTGCCTTTATAATCATCTCAGGCCGTCACCTATCGCCTTCTGGTATTCCGAGACCATTTTCATAATGCCGAAATCCCCGGCCCTTTTGCTGCCTCCGTCCTTCAGGCGCATATATAATTCCTTATCAGATAAGACCTTTATTATGCTATGGGCCATCTCTTCCGGAGTATCCTGCCTTAAAAGGATGCCGTTTATGCCGTCACTGATTATCTCTTCGGGACCTCCGCACCTGGTAGAGACTACGGGAATGCCGCAGGCCATGGCTTCGATCACCACATTGGCAAATCCTTCCCAGTGAGAGGAAAGGACAAAAACATCCGAGGCAGCCATATATTTATAAGGATTATGCCTGAAGCCTGCAAGATAAACTCTGTCTTTAAGGTCCAGTCCTTTAATGATATCCTCAAGCCTGGCCCTGTCCTGGCCCTGTCCCAGGATCACCAGGACCGAATCTATCTCTTTTTGTACCAGTGAAAATGCTTTCAGCAGCAGCGGGAAACCCTTCTGATATACAAGCCTGCCGCAGCCTATGATCACGGGCAGGCCATTGCCGGGAAACCATTTATCCAGGACAGGTTCTTCTTTGCTTTTCCTTATCAGCTCCAGGTCTACGCCGTTGTAGATCACCCTGGTCTTATGTTCCGGTACCCTGAAAGACCGGGAAAGGTCTTCTGCAACTCCCGCTGAAAGAGCCGTTACAATGTCGGCTGCTGAATAGATCCGTCCAATAAGAGCCCTTTTCAATGCCCGGGACCATGCTTTATACTGCTTCCATTTACGAAGCGTATAATTGCGCTCGCTTATTATCATAAAGGGTTTTACAGGCGATATTGACTTTGCCAGTATTGATACCATATTTGTGTATACTAAAAAACTTACTACCGCTTCAGGCCTGATATCTGTATATACCCTGAAGGCCAGCCTCATCACAAGCATAAAAAAACTGGACCTGTTTTTCTTTTTCAGGTCGATCACCCGGATATCGGGAGGGATCAGTGATATGTACTCGCCCTTACAGGATAACAATGCCAGATACGGCTTATACTTTTCCCTGTCCAGGTATTTTATGATGCTTAGCAATATCTTTTCCGCTCCCCCGCCCTCAAGGGAGGTCATTATGAACAGTATCTTCTTACAATCTTTCATAATCGCCATATACTTTCGAAAGGATGTTTTCTGCCCTGTAAGCTTTTACGCTTTCCAGGCACCTTTCAGCGCAGAAGCCTTCCTTATCGCCTATTATCTTGATCACCAGCCTGCATATTTCTTCAGGGTCCCTGCTTCTCGAGATGAAACCCGAAAAATTATCCCTGACCACTTTTGATACCTCGCCTACGTCTGTGGTCACTACCGGAATGCCGCAGGCAAGCGCTTCCAACACACTCCTGGGCATCCCCTCAAATGCAGAAGTAAGGAGGAAGACATCGCATACCCTCATAATCCCAGATAATCCATGCTGGTTTAATGCGCCGGCAAGATATATATCATCCATGATCCCGTATTCTTCTGCCGCTTTCCGGATCCTTTTGACCAGGCTGCCGGTCCCCGAGATTATGAGTTTTGCCCGGGGTATTCTCCCGTGGATTATCCTGAAGACATCCAGCAATAAAAAAGGGTCTTTTACTTTTTCAAGCCTTCCTGAAAAAAGGATGCAGATACTGTCCGGGCCATATCCCAGGCTGCTTAGAAATCTTTCCCTTTTTCCACTGGATCCTGGACCCTTCGGGTAGAATACCTCACTGTCAAACCATGCGGGAAGAAAAGATATCTTTTCCTTCATGCCCGGGAATTTTTCTTTGTACCGCTGTACACCATTTTCACTTACGATATAGACCCGGCTAAACCTTTTTATCAGCAGAGCCTCCAGTAAAAAGTAAACTGCCGGGATCCTGCTCCATCTTGATTCATTTTTCCTGTTATAAAGGTCGCCAGTATTGCCGTGTATGAAAAGTATTTTCTTATTATTATTTCTTATGAATCCAATAGACGGCTCTATCCTGTGGAATTGGAGTATCCTTTCTTTCGGCCTTATCATCTTCCTGTACCTGAATAAGGCAAAGACAAAGGCCAGCGCCAGCGGTATTTTGGCTCTTTTATTTTCATCCCGGCTGCTTAGTATGGGCAGGAACCTGAACTCCCTGCTGTTTAACCTGTATTTTCCCCATTTGCCCGCCGGCCTTTTTTCATGATCCGAACTTACCCCGACAAGTTCGACCGACATCCCTGAGGGAAGCCTGGTTATTATATTCTTTATGCATGTCTCTATTCCACCAACTTTCAGGCCAAAAGGGTCGAAGGGATGTATTATCATGATCCTGGTCTTTTTATAGGGCAGTCTTATCATTTCTTTTCTGCCGCACCGGCTTCTACTTTCTAATAATGGTTTCCGGAATTTGTCTTTTTTATAATAAGGTTTCTAGAATTATAACAGATTAGGATATAATACACTTGATATTTTAGATTATTAAAGATATTAAAAACAAAGAAGAAAATAGTCTAATTTTTTTATAACAGTAAAATTTTAGATTATTTTTCTGTTTAAAATATTGATAATATTACCAGCATAATTCTTGTATAAAAAATGAACTGGATAGGATTTGAAAAAAAGATAAATACAGAAAAATATTTAAGGAAGGGGATGTCGTAATATTTTCATCCATAGAATAGGACTGGCAGTGGAGCCGTTATCACACAGGATATCCTTCTGGTTCTCTAAATATTTCCGGAGAGTCCTTTTTGTAGAAAATATTCCCAAAAAGAACCCGTCTGCCTCAGAAATGAGAAGTATGCCTGTCAGGATAGAAAATATTTTTAGAAAGGGAAAAAGGCATAAAAGGTATGGCTGCCTGCTGGCGCAGTCATGTAATATTAAAATGATAACTCCCTTTGCTTTTCCCTCAAACTGCTGGTTTTTTAACTATCTTAACCGGAAAATCTGGATTAAAAAGCTGTGTGGGAAACTGGCAGAAGAATACGGCATAGAAAATCCCCTGGTATGGTGCTACCTTCCGGTGCAGTCTGCCCTGGATCTGATAGACCTTCTGGATCCGGAATTGCTTGCCTATGATTGTATCACGAATTTTGCGGAAGACTATCGGTCTCCTTCCGATATATCCAGGACCGAGAAAAGGTTAATAGAAAAAGCAGATATCGTGACCTGTGATTCAGACTTTCTCTGCAGGGGAAAAGCAGGCAGAGGGATGATATAATCCAGATACTGCCAGGGGCGAATTATAAGCTTTTCATAAAACCGATGCAGGACCCCATAATGTCAGGGTAAAAAAGTCTGTTATTTAGGGGGAATAAATAATAAAAGGATAGATATCGGCATAATAAGGTAGATTGCCATAGCAGGTTTTGAGGTCCTGGCGATAGGTTCGGTCTGAGACAGGATAGGAGACCTTCCTGTAAATGGCGTGTTTGCAAGACAGGCGGAACATTAAAAAATATTCTGTCTTCTAAAGGACTGCAGCTGCATTATACTGCCATATATCATCAACAGTTTTACCGAAGGCATAATACTGGCAAAATTCTTCGAGTTTTTTGCCACAGGCAAGCCTATTATATGGACCGGGATTCATCGAAGCATTGAATGATCTTGATAAATATGAGGACAACGCTAAGCGGGTCATGAGACTGGATCTGGCCAGGAAGTATTTGGAAGACAACAGTTCTGATCTGATGCTGGAAGTCATAAGGAAAAAAATAGATAATAGAGGCAAAGATTAAAAAAATATTAACACTTTACCGTTTGATATAGGATAAAGACTGATGTCTGTATCAATATTGATGTGATAGGCCAATGATGAAGATATGTATTGTAAGTTCAGGAGGAGGTCATCTATTCCAGATGAACCTTCTCAAACACTGGTGGCATAAATATGAAAGGTTCTGGGTTACCTTCCAGAGAAAGGATACGGATTCCCTGCTGGAAGCGGAAAAGAAATACCGGGCTTTTTCCCCCACAAACAGGAACCTTCTCAACCTGGTAAGAAACTTTTTTCTGGCGTTTTGGATCCTTAATCGGGAGAGGCCGGATATTATAGTATCTGCCGGGGCAGGTGTTGCCGTGCCTTTTTTCTGGCTGGCAAGACTTTTCGGTTGCAGGACGATATATATTGAGATATTCGACAGGTTTGACAGCCCTTCCCTGACCGGCAGGCTTGTATATCGCTTTTCTGATATATTTATCATCCAATGGGAAGAACTTAAAAGATTCTATCCCAGAGGAATGATTATAGGGCAGACTTTATGATATTTGTAACTCTTGGAACCCACGAACAGCCTTTTGACAGGCTTGTGGAAAAAATTGACCAGCTGGCAGGGAAAAAGATCATCAGGGAAAAAGTCTTTATCCAGATAGGGACCTGTTATAATTATACGCCTGTTAATTGCGAATACAGAGAGCTCCTGGATTTTCAGGATATGGAATCGATGATTAAGAAAGCTAGTATCGTGATCTCTCATGGAGGTCTCGGAAGTATATTCCATTCACTGATGAATAACAAGGTCCCTATAATCGTTCCCAGACAAAAAAATACCAGGAACATTTAGATGATCACCAGTTTCTTTTTTCCAGGAAGATATCCGAACTCAGGAATCTGATCATAGTATATGATATCAATGACCTTGAAAATGCAGTCATTAGCTACAGTGAGATCCTGGATAAGCTCGGGGGACGTGTTGATTCCCGGTTGGATATGGAAAAGAAGGCAATAGAGTTCTCGGAAAAGATCGACAGTATAAGCAAAAAGCTTATAGAATAACAAAGGAAGGACTAAAAAATACCTTAAGGGCAAGATATTCACTGGTGCTAAAGGATCTTTTCCTCTTATTTCTTCAGGGGCCGCCACCACTCTTCATTATCCCTGTACCAGGCTACAGTCTTTTCCAGGGCCTCTTCAAAATCATATTCCGTATCCCAGCCCAGCTCGTCCTTTATCCTGCTGCAGTCTACCGAATACCTGCGGTCATGCCCCAGCCTATCCTCTACCGGCCTTATCATATCTTCAGTCTTTCCCAGAAGCTGGATAATTTTCTTTGTTATCCATACATTGGGCTTTTCATTGCCGGCTCCGATATTATATATCCCGCCTACTTTTCCCCGGTGAAGCACCAGGTCCAGGGCGCTGCAGTTATCATCCACATATATCCAGTCGCGGACATTCATGCCGTCCCCGTACAGGGGCACCTTTATGCCGTCTATGAGATTTGTGACAAATAATGGGATAAGCTTCTCCGGATACTGGTAGGGTCCGAAATTATTGGAAGTCCTGGTTATGATGACAGGAGTCTCGTAAGTCTTAAAAAAAGACCTTACTATCATCTCCGCGCCTGCCTTGGAAGCTGAATAG